>DASZGG010000184.1:0-8751 GCA_035939025.1 Chthoniobacterales bacterium
TCTTTCGGCCTCTGGGGAACCGTGGCCGGCGGTCTGGAAAATGAATTGACGGTCGACCACTCTGGAAACGCAGTGGTAAAAACTCTGACCCTCAGCCTTGACGCGCGGGAACCTCATGGGCGTGAAGCAGACTATATAGAACAAAGGATAAAAATGTAGGGAAAAAGGACGCAACTCCTCCGATATTTGACCTGTCCCTACTCGTAGTCCTGCTAGACAAACACGGAATTCGTTTTGAGGAGCGATATGAGCGATATGTGTGGGATTCAGGTGAGCTTACGCCCTTTCAGGGCAGAACCGCTTATTGGACGGTTCCCGGGGTTGAAACCGGGTTAAAACCGCGGGCTGAATCCCCGTAGCCCCTCCGCCTCCGGGGCATAAGAACCATCCCACCGACCTTATCTTAGCGCCATTCTGACCTGTCCCTACTCGCACTACGCAGTCTGTCCCTACGCGCAGTCTCGGTTTTTGCGTGATTTTTGCGGGCTAGCCCGCGTGGCGCTGTAAGAATGCCAAGGTCTTCTGATTGAACTCCTCGACCTTCTCATAGATCGGCGCGTGCGCGCACTCTTCAAAGATCAACACTTCGGAGCCGCGAATGGCACCTGTCATCCGATTTGCGAAACGAGTCGACGTCAACATGTCGTGACGTCCAAAAGTGATCTGAGTGGGTACCGTGATCTGGCCCAATTGCGCCGCGACATCATGCGCGATCACGGCATTCGACTCCTGAAGAAAAGTCGCCAGAGGCTGCACTGGCCGGCCCCGCACAAATTCGGCCAAGGACTGGATGTACTCTGGCTTGGCAGCATACAACTCGGGGGTGAGGCACCACGGGAAAATACTCAGAATAACCATCTCGGGCACGCTGCCCAACGCTTTGGCCGTCACCTGCCACCCTTCGACCACGGTCTTGAGGAACGAGTCTGTCTTCGCCCACGCACTGTGTAGGGACAATGACTTGACCCTGTTAGGGTACTTGGCCGCTAGCCACATGCCACTGGCCGCGCCGAGCGACAGGCCGGAGATGTGCGCGCTGGGGATCCCCACAGCTTGCATGAATGCGGCGACATCGTCGGCGAAAAGCTCGGTGGAATAAGCGCCTTCCGGTTTGTCGCTTTCCCCCGTCCCGCGCAGGTCGATTGAGATACAGGTAAAATGCTTGGCGTACTCGGCCACCTGGAAGGCGTAACAGGCGTAATCGGCGGCTAAATAGGGAATGAGGATCAGAGATTCTCCAGTTCCCTGTTGGTCATAGTTGATGGTTATTTGATTCGCTTTGACTTTAGGCATGGGGTCTCTCCTTCTGAATACGGTCCATTAGAAGCTCGGAGACTGATGACACGGGAATCACGTCTGTGGCGCAACTCTTTTTCAGGCTGACCTGGACAAAACCAGGCCTGCCCGGCCTGAGGACGAAGTCACTGAAGCTCGGAAATCCGGAGGTTTTCTTGAGCGTAGCAATGGAAATGGGCCTTGCCCATTCCCTGACCGCCTCCACCGGTTTTGTTCGCACTTGACAGCCGCCCCGCCGTCTCATTCTTTTACCGATTGAGGCGGGCATGGCCTGACGCGGCATTACTCCTTTGGGTAATGGCAGCATCGGATTAAAGGTGCTAACCAAAGTCTAGCAGTCTCAAATGCCTTGCGGTTAGAGGCTTGAATTTCCAAAAAGTTCGTCGTCAACAACTCCCACAAACCCAAAGAGAAAGTCTATGCCCCCCAAAGAGGCAGTTCCAGTCACGTGGTGCTTCGCGGATCAAAAAGCTTCCATCGTGCAGGTGCTGTCGTCCTGGGTCGCTCAGACCGAACGGAGCGTCGCGAGATTACCGTTAAGGTCTCTCGCCAGGGGAACGCGAAGAGAAATGTTGATTTTAGCGCCAAAATCATTAACAGCTTTGGAGATGACGCGAAGGCATAGCAATTCAAAGACAATCCGGAACTAGAGTCGTCGTCTTAGCGGGGCGATGGCAATACCACTATTATCATGAATATATCAGGTCTCGACGAAAGCGGAAAACCGGTAGATTGGTTTTTTATATATAAGGTTCCTGAGTTGGGCGCAGGGGCAAACACTGACCAAACAACGGGCTATGAATACGTCTATTATGATTCTGCGATCGACCAACTTCCGGCCGCTCAGAGATTAATCGCAAAATCCCCTTACTTGCTGAACACGGATAAGGGGGCACTCAATCAAACGCTGGATTCCGTATTCAATAACCCAGATGTTTCCACGGGTTGGATTCTATACAATGACGAGAGACCTGCTGGGATCGGGGGCAAGGACGATGGAAACCTTGGACATACGAAGGGAGTGCTGGCTTTCGACACGAAGACGAAAACAGGTTATTGGCTCCTGCATTCCTGGCCTAAGTTTGCCGAACCTAAGGCGAAGGCTGATCCTACTCCCAAATATGGCCAGACGTATTTATGCATTTCGCTAGACCTGGATACCGTCGCTGCGATTGCTCAGCAAATGATCAATCATCAAGAGCCGCAAACTTATCTGTGCCGCACCGCTAATTTGGACAGTAACAATCCAATTTTCAAATTATCTCAAACCCTCAATCCTGGCGCCACGAGCGCTTCGAACAGCATTGATCTGAAGTCACGAGCTGGCATGCCATTTAAAGTAATCGCCAAGAACCGGGAATGGGCGCAGGATTTTTGGAACGGTTTGGTCGGACCCACTCTGAAGGAGGATATGGATGTCGAGACTTGGATTCGGGGACCTATTCCGCCAATTTCGGATACCGACGGCATACACAAGACCTACGATATTAAATACATCAACCTCGGGCCGCTAGGTATTCATATGGCGTGGCCCGAAACCCACGATCATGCCAAATGGGGCATCACCACTCACTCAAACTGGGTTTGCGTGGCTGATATTAATCGGATGATCTCGCAACGGAAGCGGGGCGGTGGAACCATCGCCTTCCAGAACGAGACGCTTTGGAGGGGCCTTTCTAAAACAGACCTGTTGCTGGCACCTTCAGGTCTTACTCGGGATCAAGCTCGAAGCATTATTCATGATACGCACTACGATCCACGAGAACCCGAAGCTTCATCGCCGGCACCGAAAATCGCGAGCATGGCTTATAAGTTACCGCGTAAGCCGGCCCTCTACAGGGGAAAGGTGACCCCGACAACCGTTTCGCAAAAGACTCCTTCACGGCGCGCAAAAAGTCATAAATAGGTCAAAGCCCTCTCAAGGAGAGGTGCACGGGTTCGAGTCTCCGTACGCACTGTTTCAGTAGTGCCTTCCGCGTTGGGAAATCCGGTGAATCGTGTTACTGGTTTCAGGATGAAGCCAACGGTCATCACCTCCGGACGCGAATTGTAAGGATATGCGAAAACTAATCAGTGGCGCCTCGATCATCCTGATCTTTATCTCTATGTACGGTCTGCTAAAAACGGTTTTCGATGCGCAACAAGTGAAATCGACGCCTGCTACGGCTATCGCGACCACCCCGACGCCCAGTCCAAAGATGCTCCTCGCGTCGACAACACCTACTCCTGATCCCACCCCGGAACCAACTCCCACGCCGACCCCTGTTTCAACACCTACACCGAGACCTCTAAAGAGCCGAGTAGTAAAACACCAGCCAGACCAGTTCCGTAAGGGCGCTATAAGCAAAGAAGAACTCTCCGCCATCAAGAAAGCTATAACGGCCATTCCATGGAGCCGGAATTCGGACCCTAAAGCAGCGGCAGACGAAGATTATGCCGCAATACTAAAAGAGTGCGAGAAAAGCAGGGTGCACGATCTTTTGACAGACCTAATAACTGAAGCAGTATCTAACGACTACCAACCGCATAACGTAGCAGCTAACGGTGCCTACTTTACCGAGCTAAACTCGGATTTCGAAAACGGTGTCAAGACCAACCGAGAAAACCAAGAAGCGCATTAGTTGAGGTCAACCTTCAGGAATCTTATTTCCTTTTTCGCATCGATTAGTTCTGCCGTAAAATTTGTCGTCTCTCGAGATGCCAAAGAACCCGTAAATCCACCACCACTTTTGTCGCACTCGCTATTAGCAACTGGCTTACCATCTGCATCAAGTCCGATTACGTGGTAGGTGTGTAGCTTAATCGCTAAGGAATTGGTGTTAGTAAATGTACCGGAAATGTACAGGGCCGTGACCAATCTGTTATTTCTTGTATCAAATCCCGCCTCGTCACGAGTGATTTCCACAACTACTAAGGATGTTGTTGGTGCTGGCGATTTTCCAGAACCTTCTTCTGTTCCCGTGTATTGGGCTTGCGCGGTGCAAACGGTCACGGCGATTCCGAGCGTGCCGAGGAGAATCAGGTTTAGTTTCAGTGATGATGCATTTTGCCAGGCACTCGGCGCAATACTGTACATTACCTAAGGGTGACCGATTCCTGAGGTCGGTCGAGGGTCTCTGGCCAAACCGGCCAACTTTATTTGCTTGTACGTATCGAGAATATGGAGATTACCAGACTTGTGACGCGGCGGCCAAGCTGTGCTTCAAACGTTTGGACACCGGCGGCGGTCGATTGGTCGATTGAAAGGCAGAGAGTGATTGGACCTGGCTTCCCTTGCTCTGAACAAGGTGCGGTGATTTCCTCCTAGGTAAAGAAGATTTGGTTTTTTAAGGGCCTTCGCTTTGGGCCTTGACGAAGAGAGTGTTCAGACGAACACTGCCAGAAAATGGGGATTACTCCGAAGGCTATTCAAGACCTACTCGACGAATTGGAAGCGTCACGGGCGTCCCGAAAGCGCGCATGGGAACTCCTGCAGGAGATCCGCTGGGTACTCAAAGACGTCACCGGAGTTGAGGCCCCTTTGCCTGCGAAGAAGACGATTGATCTTGAAGGCAGACTGGTCAAAGACGGTGTTCGAAAGGCTCTTGAAGATCGCCAGAAGGTTATCAGCGAATTGCTCGATGCCATTCGCGGGTATCGAAAATTAGCCGATCAACCGTTAACGCTCCGAGGTTCCGAGTACGCACAGGCAGTTCAAACATTAAACAGGGCGATTGATCGAGCCGATCGACTTTTGCAATAGGTGCTCGGGGAAACGAATCGGAGTGTCGGCGTGGCGGCGTTTGCAAAGCGTCATCAACCTCGTCGAGACCTCCTGGTCATTGTAGCCGTGTCCAAAAGCAGTGTTCCCAAACGCCGATGCGTTTCCCCGAGCCGCCGGCCCATTCTCAACGTATCCTTCCGACGGTTTACGCCGGCGCAAATAACTCTTTTTCCCAAGATTAGTTTGGGAGAATCCGTACCGAAGTTCCAATATTTACGCTTTTGAAGAACATGGCCGCTTTATTTTTCGGCATTCGGATGCAACCATGGCTAGCCGGGTAACCCGGCAAATATCCGGCATGCATGCCGAACGGCTCTCCACTCAGGCGCATGTAGTAAGGCATCGGCACATGGTAAATAGTACTGGTATGCGATAAATCTTTCTCCGACACCTCAAAGTATCCGGTCGGCGTATGCATTCCCCGTTTTGCTGTAGAGACAGGAGAGGTCATTAGAATGCGGTCATAATCCACCAACCAAGCGGTCTGGTTACGGATACTCACCACAACTTGAATGTTAGCTCGCGCCGAAGCTAAAAAGCCAATGGCGACAAGAGCGGTTAATAGCAGTTTCTTCATAAAGAAATTCCTGCGTGTCCGTCAAATGTTAAGCGCGATCCTAATCGCCGGGCGTGGTTTGCTTCGGACCCGTCGCCGATTTGCGTCGGAGCCGCCTTACGGCGTGCGACAAAGAAAGGGCATTTTGGTGTATTTTCCATAACTTCTGGAAATTACCCGAGGTCGATTGACTTCTCCTATACTCGTTTCGACCACTTGCAGTTGTTTTTGGGTTCTCCGGGAACAACCAGGTCGAGTATCTCGGGGAAAAGCGTTCAAATTTCTCTGACTGCTTTCTTCGGCTGTTTAGCGAACATCTAGCGCGCTCGGAGCGGAGATCGAAACTTCACAAGTGTGGAGTTGATGCCACGAGAGGCCCGACGCCGCGCTTTCGCGCAACGCGTGCGAAAGCGGCAAGTGCGAGGCCAAAACCTACTAAGACAAGGGGGCTGGCTTCCGGTACCGCCGCCAGGTTAGGGCTGAACGCAATTGTAAAGTCAGCCGGGTCTTGAACTTCAGGGGCGATTTTAAACGCGGGATCAACGAAGGCCGACAGTGACGTATCGCCGAAAAGCGCGCCGGTAGCGATCGTTGAGATCTCGACTGCATAGGGCTGATTGGTTTTCAGCTCCAGCATTTTGTTCACTGTGAATCCACTTGAGCGTACTGTCTGGCTGGCAATTGCTTCTCCTAAAACGGCTTCTGCACCGTTTTTATCAAAGATGAATTTTGCTTTCGCGCTGAATTTGTCACCGGCTAAACTGGACGACCCGCCCACTGCCTGGGCGCCGCCGCTTGCGGAGACATCCACAGCGACGGTGGTATTGAGCCTGGACTCAACGTCGATGTAGTAATCCAAAAGCGATTTGGCTCGACCGACTAATTCGAAGCCCTTGTGGGTCGAGAAGCCGCTAATTACAAAAGGAGTCGTCGAGCTGTCGAACTCGGCCACCGCGGCCCCCGTGCCGAATAGCCGCCCATAGTTATTTTCAATAATCGTCAGGTCAAACGAATCATTGGAAACGTGCGGGCCCAGGCGATCTTTCTTATGGATGCCGGGAAGGTTGACTTGGGCGAAACCGGTTGCGTCAGGAATGGTCTGAGCGATACCATCCGGGACAAAGGCTAAACCTGTAACCCAGATGGCTG
Source organism: Chthoniobacterales bacterium (assembly GCA_035939025.1). GTDB lineage: Bacteria > Verrucomicrobiota > Verrucomicrobiia > Chthoniobacterales > JAFAMB01 > JAFAMB01. The sequence continues at coordinate 6,765 of DASZGG010000184.1, forward strand.
AGCAAAGCGCAGCTGCGGCCTTCATAGTGACCACAGTCTGACCATAGGTAGCCAGAGTTTCAACGTATTTTTACAGTTTTTTAAGATATCTAGAGTACATATTCTAATTTATGAAAAGCAACTCTCGTTTTTGCTAAAGAAGGCTTTCTTAGCTCTTCTCTTGAGCGAGTTTCAACCTCCGGGAAGTCCCTCCTCGGCAACGCGCCCTGCCGGGCGTCAGATCAGCCGAGCGCCCTTTCAGGGCGCGTCGCCGGAGGAAAGACGGTTCCCGGGGGTTTGAAACTCCGGGCTGAGTCCTCAAGCCCCCTCCGGCTTGTTTAATTCTAACTCCGAAAATTGACGACTCGTCCTCGTGCTCGTCGTCGTCCTTCGTCCTCGAGAATCCCGATGTTTGACAATCAGACTAACTGGACAAAATAGTTGCGGGACAATCGGGCTCTCTTCGCCGGAGAAAACGCCTCAGACTGATCGACGACGACGACGAGCACGAGGATCCAAACTTCGGAGTTTTGGGATAAACATGAAAAGGCTAACATCTCCCGGACCGCGCGCGGGTTCGCAGGGTAGAAGCGAAATGGGGTTGAGACGTGCAACGCCGGATCGCGCAGGAGCGCGTCCCTACCATGCGATCCGGGCTCGCCCGCGATAACGACGTGATCCGCCTTCCAGGTGGTAGCAAGAGGGACGCGCTCCGCGCGATCCAGTATGTGCTGTTGGCGATTTGGGCACGCCATTCTATCGTAGCTCGAGAAAAAGAAGCATGGCCAAAACCCAAAAGACCATCATAGCGTGCGCTATCACTGGCGCAATTCATACCCCGTCGATGTCGCCTTACCTCCCGGTGACGCCGGACCAGATTACCGAGGCGTCTATCGGCGCAGCCAGAGCTGGCGCTGCGATCGTGCATTTACACGCGCGTAATCCGGAGACTGGTAAACCAGACCACAGTCTCGCAGCGTTTGCGGCGTTCTTGCCACGAATCAAACAATCGACCGACGTCGTCGTAAACCTGACCAGCGGAGGCGCGCCCTACATGCGAATTGAGGAACGCATTCAGCCCGCAATCGCGTTTATGCCTGAACTCGCGTCGCTCAACATGGGCTCGATGAATTTTGGGCTCTTTCCGATGCTGGAACGCTTCGGCGAGTTCCGACACTCATGGGAGCGCGACTACCTGGAAAATAGCCGGGACCTTGTGTTCCGGAATACCTTCAAAGATGTTGAGTACGCATTGCGAACCTGTAGCGGTAACGGTACGCGCTTTGAATTCGAGTGCTACGACGTAGGTCACCTTTACAACTTGGCGCATTTTCTCGACCGCAGGTTGGTGCAGCCGCCCCTGTTCGTTCAATCGGTGTTTGGCATCCTGGGCGGAATCGGTACGCACCCAGAGGATGTGGTGCATATGAAGCGCACGGCCGACCGGCTCTTTGGCGAGGACTATCGCTGGTCTGTCTTGGGTGCCGGACGCAACCAGCTTCCGATCGCCGCCCTGGCCGCTGCTATGGGTGGCAACATACGCGTGGGATTGGAGGACAGCTTATGGATCGGACCAGGTGAGCTGGCAACCAGCAACGCCGCTCAAGTGCATCGCGCCCGCCAGATTATCGAAGGTCTGGGATTGCAAGTCGCCACACCAGCCGATGCACGTGAAATCTTATCGCTCAAGGGCGGCGATAAGGTCGCGTTCTAGCCCGCAAAAATCACACACTTTAAGAATCGACGAGCTCATTGCGGGCTAGAAAGATCATTTTACCTTTCTCTTCGTGCTGGCGGCAGAGACGGACTGGGTTGGCAAACTTGCGCTATAGCTAATACGTACAAAAAGGTAGGTAAAAACCAGCGGTGCTCTGCGAAACTTGGCCCGCTATCCGGCAGAGCGGCTCGAGTTCCTCACGAACCGGATTGAGCAAAATTCGTGTTGACATCCTGCGCATGCGTTTGTATTGCTAATGCTAGGACTGTTAGTAACAAGGAGGTTTCCCCC
>DASZGG010000185.1:0-3173 GCA_035939025.1 Chthoniobacterales bacterium
GGTTTGGATCTGGGAATGCGGCGTGGAGGGACGTTGCTTGCAACGCCCGGGGCCCGGCAAGCGGCTCCCCCTCCAGAGAGTCGGGACCAACTATAAGGACGAGTTCGAGAACGAGGACGAGTTGGTTGCGGCTATGCCGCGGTAGGAGCCATGCAGGCTAAGGCCGTAGTCTGCTAACTTCCCGGATCAGGGCACGAACCCGATCAACAGATACCCTTCCCCACCATTGACCATTTTCCTTTAAGCTGCTTCCCACTATTGCTCCATCTGCCTTTTCCATGAGGTCGAAAGCGTTTTCCACCGAGAGTCCGCTGCCAACAAGCACCGGAAGGTAGGTGCCTCTTCGAATGTTTTCGATCTCTTCGACTGGTGTAGCATCGCCCGTATGATTTCCGGTTGCGATAGCAACGTCGGCATCGAAAAACTCAACGTCGCGTGCCTGCTCCTCCACCGGCCTGTCCGCCACGATTGCATGAGCCCCATGCTTTACGTGCACATCGGCGAAGATTGCAACATCCTGCGCTTGGAGCATAGATCTGTACCGGAGAATTCTAGCGCTATTCCCCTGGACGATACCCTCATTGCTGACATAAGCGTTAACCCACTGATTCACGCGAATAAACGAAGCACGACTCGCCTTGGCAACCGCGATGGCCGCCTCGCCCGCGTTAGCTAACACATTGATCCCAATGGGTACCGAGGTGGCCTCGCGCACACTCTCCGCCACGACGCTCATCGTGGCGACGGTCTCATACCAGATATCTTCTGGTCGAAGGAAAGGCAGATCCCACGAATTTTCGACAATGATACCGTCCATTCCACCTTCGGCATAGGCTCTTGCTTCCTCGACCGCGTATTGAATAATCGCCTTCATGCTTTCTCCTTGGTAACGAGGTGAGCCTGGGAAAGCTGAACAATGAATCGTCCCGATGAGCGGCTTTGCAGAGGTAAACAACCTGGTTAGAGCATTGACTTTTTTGGGAAGCATTGCCATACGTTCTCCGGATTTCGCTACGTCTGCCGCGCCCTGCAGCGAGGCGGGCTCCTTCGAGTAACCGTCCGCTCAGACTTGGGATGCGATCCGGTTCGCGAACGCGACGTTCAACTCTCTTCTTGTTATTATTGACAGAGCGCCCTCAATCCGGCAAGAAATAATTCGGTCATCCGGACAACCGGATGTATTTGCCATCCACGTTACTCTGAGCAAAACACCGTGAAAACTTTGGCCCAACCAGATAGTCGTCTGCCGCTCTATCAGCAGCTCAAAGAGATGTTCCTCGACGAGATTTCGAGCGGGGGCTGGAAGATCGGTACCACCATTCCTTCTGAGCTCGAGATCGCGACTCGCTTTAATGTCAGCAGGGCAACGGTTCGCCAAGCTGTCATGGATCTGGTTCACACCGGCCACTTACGGAGAATTCAAGGGAAAGGTACGATTGTTACCGAGGCAAAGATCGAACCGTTAGCCGCCCTGACAAGCTTCTCCGAAAATATGAAAGCCGCCGGAATCACTCCTGGGTGGCGAACTTTCGTGGTCGAATGGAAATCCCCGCCACCGCAGATTGCGGAAAGGCTCCAGCAACCGATCGGTCGCGCGCTGTACGTCGAACGGTTGCTGCTGGGCGACGACCGCCCGCTGGCCCTGCAGAAAGCGTGGTATCCCTCCTGGTTGATCGACCTGCACAAGGATTTATTCACCAAGGAATATCTGGATCAGCATTCTCTATACGAGACCTTGCGAACAAAGTGCGGAGCCATTTTGCATACGGCGGAAGAAACTATTGATGTCGGGATGCCTAACCCGGGGCAAGTCAAAGTGCTGAACATGCGAAAAGGCCAACCCGTAATGTTGATCCACCGAGACACCTTCGACCCCTTTTTTCGAACGATCGAATCTGTCGAGCTAGTATTCCGTTCCGATCGGTACCGGTACCGGCTGACGCTGACGCGTTCTCCACTGAACCTGGAAAGTCAACGGCGAAGATGAACTTTGATCTAGTGCAGTAGCAGTTAGTCCATAGATGAATTGGTTAGCAACCGAGGAATCCCATGAGAAAGAGAACGACCATAAACACCATCAGAAAATTAGTCCTACCTTCTATCATGTTGGTAGCCTGCGCGGCATTTGCGCAACAACGGCAGCCGATTACCAATATGACGTCGGAAGAGCTCTTGAAGTTCTATAAAACACTTCCCTTGACGAATGTTTTGCCGCTTCCCGAGGGCCCAGTTGAGATCAACGGAAAGGTCAAAAATCTTACGATCGGCTTTTCGCAAACCGGGTTTAATCATCCATGGCGCGTGGCAATGCTTCAATCGCTTCAAGCAGAAGCCGCCAGACATCCGAATATTCAGCTGATTGTCACTGACGGTCATGTCGACATTGCCAAACAAAGCGACGACATTCGCGATTTATTGGCGCGAGGTGTCGATGCTATTATCATGAGTCCGGTCGAATCAGCCGGTCTGGTGCCTGCGGCTCGAAACGTCATGCAGAACAAGTTGCCTTTGGTCGTTTTGGATCGTGACGTCCCTGCCGAGAAAACACTGTTTATCGGTCAAAGCAACGTAACCATGGCCGAGCAGGTTGCCAAGAGAGCAGCAGAGGAACTTCATGGTCAAGGCAATGTCGTGGTCATTACGGGATTGAAAGGTTCCTCGCCTGCCGTGGATCGCAACAAGGGTATGGAAAACTTGTTCAAGAACTATCCTGGTATTAAGATACTGGCTCGCGGAGACGGCCAGTGGATCCGGGAACCCGCGGTCAAGCTAATGGATGATTGGCTCACCGCATTTCCGAAAATTGACGCAGTTTTTGCCCACGCGGAAGAGTCCTCCTGGGGAGCGGAGCTGGCGATCGCGCGCGCGAACCGTTGCAAAGAGGGTATTAAACAATACACCTTTGACGGTTCGAATGCGGGCTTTCAATCGGTAAAAGCGGGGACGTTTCGGGCCGACGGTAACTATACTCCATTCATTGGAGATATAGGTCTCAGGGCCGTGATCTATACTTTGGCTGACAAGGAGATTCCAGGAAAGGAAAAATACGAGAACCCCGGCTACGAGTTGAAGCTGCCGGATTCCCCTGTTGTCGTCCCAGAAAATGCGGATCAATGGATTGGTAAAGGCTGGGGCGACTTCGCGCCGCCACCAGATCCATGTCGCTGAGCTTT
>DASZGG010000186.1:0-8161 GCA_035939025.1 Chthoniobacterales bacterium
TTTTTGAACTGCAACCAGGTAATCTTTCACACGCTTCTGGGCGGTCGTCTTCTGTTCCGGAGTTGGGATGTACCAATAGTCTGAATCATAAGTGCCAGCGTAACCGGGATACCATGGTCCCCAGAACGGATCCCAGTAACGCCCCTCGTGCTGCAATTGATCCCCGCGATTGTTTGGAGACATATGCTCGCCCGCGTTGCCACCGTTGCGTGAGTTCCCGCCGTTGCCGCCATTGCCATGGGCGACTGAATCCGAGGAAAATGCGAAAAAGCTGGTCGCTACCAGTGCGACGGCGCACAACTGCAGTTTCCATGACTCGCTGCGGCGGGTCCGACGTTGGCTGTGGTTCAATTCGGCGTTGCGATTCAATCGGGAAGCATTCGACGGTTGCATAGAATCACGTTTCTTTGTGCGTTAGAGGATAGGAAAACTCAAGCGCCGGAATTTATTTTTCTTTGCGGAAGGGACGGAGGTGAGAAGCTGCAAATACATCAGCGGAGCGCAATTTGGCGCTTAAATGATAAGCTACTCTGGTTTAATGTTTGGGCATGATGGAACTGAGCCGAGATATTGAAGTAATCGCCACGCAGGAGCGGGAATTAGTGCTTCCGGAATTCGACGAGGATATTGCCTGGAAGCTTGGCTCTCGACTACACGAGCTCGCGTCGTCCCGCCTTCTGCCAGTGGTGATCGACGTGCGGCGCTTCGGTCAGCCGCTATTCTACAGTGCTCTGAACGGCAGCATCCCGGACAACGCGGAGTGGGTCAGGCGCAAAGGCAATGTGGTGGCGCGTTTTCATCGCAGTTCTTACGCTATCGGGCTTGTCCTGCAACAGACAAACACGAGCCTGGCCGCCAAGTACGATCTGCCAGCGGCGGAGTACGCCGCGCACGGCGGCTCCTTTCCGTTGAGAGCGGCCGGGGCTGGGGTTGTTGGGTGCGCAACCGTGTCAGGGCTGCCGCAACGTGCAGATCACGAACTAGTAGTGGAGGCCCTGTGCGGCCTGCTTGGGCGAGAATATCAGAGGCTGGCGCTGTCAAAATGAGGCGGCTGGGGAAACGTATCGGTGTGTCGGCGCGTCGGCGTGTCGGCGTTTGCAGCAATCATCAACTCTGTCGAGATCTCCTGATCATTGTAGCCGTGTCGAAAAACAGTCTTACTTCGCCAGACGCCGATACGCCGACCCGCTTCCCCAGCCGGCGGCCCATTTTGAACGCAACGACGTCACCATTATACGCGAGGCGGTACACTAACCCGCAAGAATCAGGTGCTATAATGAATCGATGCCTTTCGAGTGAAGCGCTTGGTGCCAGAGTTTCTCCAAGATCGGACGAAGCTTAACCGCTTCCTCCCAGCTGTTTGGCAGCCCGTTGAGATTGTAACCGCTGCTGGTTGGACCCATTTCAGGAACAACAAAGATTTTGCGCGAGGTATTGGCATTTGTATCGAGCCAAAGTGACAGAACATCTTCGACAAACGGCAACCAATCCGTCAATTCAGGAGTCAATGAGCCACCCGCCTGCGTCACCGGAATCTGGCAGTGGTGTCCATTAAATGGCCGGAAGTGAAATTGGGAAGCCCGGGTCACGAGTTCTTCGCGCTCGAGCAGTCGCCTTGAAAAGTCTCTGGGCTGCAGATGTTTCACGACCGCGAGGTGGGAAAAGTCCCAAGTAATCGGTAGCAACCGGCCGGTGTCCGCAAGATAAGCGTCTGCCAAAGCGTAGGTTTTTTCGGGAGTTTCTGTACAGGTGTCGCGGTGTACTTCGATTGATATTTCCAGCGGACGGAGGCGCTCGGCTTCTTCAAACAATCGATGTGTGAGCCGTAACGCTTCTGTTGTGGGAGTATCGTGATCTTCGAGTTGTACGTTTACATGCATAGCCCCTGCCTCTTTTTGGCTATTTAAGAGGGCGGCGAATTCCTTGTCGTCCCCAGAGGAGACAAACCCTACAAAGACAAGATTACGGTCGTTAATCCTTTTTCCGTCCCCTGACCCGATCCGGCCGGTAACTCCATCGAAGCCGGCTGATTTGATGGCGTCCAGTTGGGTATCGATTCCCCACGGGGCGTCGGTCTGGGGATAATCTCGTAACGACCACAGGTTTGCGATTTGACGTAAGATAGGCATTTCATTCACTGTAAGCGAAGGCTCCAGCCTTTGCCTCCTCGCACGCTATGCAGTCAAAGGCGCAGGCAAAGGCTGGAGCCTTCGCTTACATCCGGTACGACTGTGCCCTCCTTTGTCAAACTCATGCTGCGTGGGGGCGTGCGAGACAATTCTTGGAAAGCTTTTCGCGAGAATTAGCTGGATCGCCCCAAAACAGAATGCAGGATCATCTTTGAAACATGAAGAATCCTATCAGCAGGTCGATGCCGCTGAAAACCGAATTTCTGGCTTCCTGTTATAACACCCCGTCCGAGACAGTTCGCCGTCTTTTTTATGTGGTGGTGCGCGCAGGACATCTTCGGTCAGCACCTGATTATCGCATTGATAGGGATCACTTGCCGGGACATGATCTGCTGCTGTGCCTGTCAGGAAGCGGCTTTGTTCTTTCGAGCAACCGCCGGTTCAAGGTGGAGCCCAACGAATTGGCATGGATCTCCGGTTATCACCCACACGCACACTGGGCTAATCCGGCCGATCCCTGGGAGCTGCTCTGGGTTCGAATCGATGGTCGTGCGATCGAGGAGACATGCAACATACTATCGGTCCTTCGGTTTCCTGTCTTTGCCAAGATTCCGGTCCATTCTTTGCGTCGAGAGTTTCGCCGGATCCTTCGTCTGATGATCCGGCGCCCGCTGGCGTTGGATGCGATGCTCAACGCAGCGGTCTCAGAGATTCTCGCGACGCTATTCGAAAGCCGCCAGGCCGAACCATTGGAATCGTTTGGCGGTTTTTCTGAAATTGCGGCTGAGGTGCGCGAGGCATTGACAAGAATGGCGCTCTACCCTGATCGACCATGGCGCGTAGCCGATCTTGCGCAACTCTGCCGGTTGAGCGAACCGCACTTCTACCGGAGGTTCAAACAAGCGACCGGTTCAACTCCGATTGACTGGTTGCGACGTGAACGAATCAACCACGCGCGCCGTCGCCTGCTTGAAAGCAACGATCCCATCAAGCAAATCGCTGAGCAAGTCGGGTACAATGACCCGTTCTTTTTTAGCAGGGATTTCAAACGGTATACCGGCGTGGCTCCGAAAAATTACCGAAAACAGTAAAGTAGGCGAAGCGCCTGGTTGGCATCTTCTCAGAATGACAAACCGGGACGGTCCGCCGGTGCTTCGGAATCCGGGCTACAATCATACACAAAACGCTCGCGCATTGGGCGGTTCATGGTAAGAAGAGGCTTCAGAAATGACTGGTACGACAATTTCCATGGCTGGGTGCGTGATCGTCTTTTTGCTCGCGCAGACTGCGACGGGAGAGGAGTTGTCTGTTCAGCGTCTGGATTCGATCAACGCTGACCCCAACGAGGGCCAAACGGTTGTTCAGCAAGTCTACCAGCTGATACTTAAAATGGTGGATTGCTGGAATAAGAAAGACCTCGATGGTTACATGAACGGCTTCTGGAAGTCGGAGGATCTATTAGCCGTGATCGAATCCGAGGTTCACTGGGGGTGGGCGGACCTATATGCCAGTTTTCAACGTGGATACCCCGATCGAGATAAGATGGGGAAAATCGACCTTCAGCGACTACAGGTCCGTTCATCAACTCCCGATACCGCAGTGGCACTTTGCTGGTGGAGAATTCTTCCGCCTCGGGGCGGCTCACCGGTGTTCGCTACAGATACAATGCAACTGCAAAAATTTGCGGAAGGATGGCGAATCACGGTGGCGCACACGAGTTTTTTCGAGCCGTAGGCGTTTTGTAAGCGAAGGCTCCAGCCTTTGTCGGCCTTCGTAAGCGAAGGCTCCAGCCTTTGCCGGCCTTTGTAAGCGAAGACTCCAGCCTTTGCCGGCCTTTGTAAGCGAAGACTCCAGCCTTTGCCTGCGTAACCTGCTATTTCGGGGACAGGACACTAGGAGGCAAAGACTGGAGCCTTCGCTTACATCGGGTTACCCCGTCTGATTCTGGATCTCACTGAACGTCGACGACGTGACTTCTACTCCTGTAGTTTGGTCCGGATTCAAGACCTCAATGCGGCCGGGAGCGGTCTCAACGACCACTCGGCTGTACGGGCTGACCCACGCCTGTTCGCGGCTCAGAACCTGGATCGAATCGCCACCGATACGGTGGATCGTAAACGGGTGCCAGTCTTTGGCTTTCAACAATTCCCTAATTCGATCATTCATAGACAATGGCTAATCCTAAAACCAGCCGGTGACAAGCCGCGCACGCCTATTTTGCTTAACCTGAATGCCTCGCAAATCTCTCAGGATTTGTGAGGCGTACAGGCTAGCGATTTGCGAGGGTCTGGTGCGTACCTGAATCCGCTTAGTTGCGCCTGCTCACTGAGCCCTTTCGTCAGTAGCAGAAATTTAAAAGCCATGCCCATGTTTCCTGGATGCATCAGGGTTCGGTACGCGCCGAGAAATGCTGAGTGAGCACGCGTCAATCCTCCTTGTACCCCGACCGCTTGCTCAAGTTCCCGAAGGCGGGACTCGGCCGCGCCGACCATGAAATGATGTTGATCGGTGTATCCGGCCAGGTGGAGATTCGCTTGGTCAGCAGCTTCAGCTAGAGATGTAAAATCGACGTGCGCAGTAATGTCTATCTCTCCCGGTCTTTCGAACGGATCGTAGGTCCGTCGATGCCGCGAATAGCACGATAATGTGCCTTCGATTCGTTCGGGCCTATAGTACTCGTCGCGCGAATATCCGTAATCAACGATCAGGACGAACCCGTTTCTCAGCTTGGCACCGACCGCCTGGATCCAGCGGTTGGCTGCGAGATTTATTTCGGTTCTGTAGAGCGGGCACGGAGCCAACGGCAGTCTTTCCAGTGCGTGCGCCAGTTCAGGCGCCTTGACTCGCGAAGAAACGAAACAGAAACTCTCTCCCGAATTCTCGACCAGAAGTTCGGACCAACGACCGTTTCGGTATTCGACGACGTGAACAGGCATTGCGTCGACGAATTCATTTGAGATAAACGCGCCGGTGACGGGCTCCATCTCAGCTAAACTGGTTAGCCATCTAACCTTTTCGAAAAACTGGGCCTCAAGGCGTGCGCGTTGTTGCTGCTGTTTGCTGAATATCGGTTCAACGATCGTGTAACTAATGCCTGCAGCGGCTTCGCTGGATTCCTCTTTGATCGCCAAAAGAATATCCAGAGCTAATTGGCCATCCTCGGCTCCTTCTTCCACGATCGTGAAATCACAGGGCTTTCCAAGAAGCTTCCACATATCGATGAGCTGAGAGGCCAGCAATTGGCCGTACACGCGGCTGACGCTCACGTTGGTGTAGAAGTCGCCTTCCCGGCCTATTCGGCGACGCGTCGAGATATAGTAACCGAACTCAGGATGGTAAAGCGCCTGCTCCATGAACCAGGGAAACGAGACCGGACCGTGGCGCCGGATGTTGTCTCGGATAAAAGCAACGAGCGGCGAAGATGGTAGTGCACCGTCTTGCATATGCGAGACGGTACACCACCATCTGAACAGGCGGATACCTCGAAAATCGAAGTTTCAAGCTCATAGTTAAACTGAATCCGCTGGACCGGCCGAAACGGCCGCCTAAACTTTCCATTTGATCCGGGCGAAAGCTCGTGAAAGGGGTTGAGTCCAGCTGTCGATATGAGTGAACCTAAACGTCGCCCTTCATTTTTCCTACGACCGTGGTTCGCTATACCACTCTTGATCCTGTTTGTTTTGATCGGGGGTGGAGCCTGGTTCGGGCTGGAATTCGTCAAAAAATACGAGAAGAAAGCCGCAGAATTTGATCTAGGGAAATTGGACGCGGTCGAATCGGCAAGCGTGGTTTACGACCGGTACGGGCAGGTATTTGGGAAAATATTCATTCAAAACCGCGAACAAGTCGGCCTGGATCAGATCTCTCCCTACCTGGTGGATGCTGTCATCGCGGCCGAGGATAATCGTTTCTACGAACACAGCGGAGTCGATTTCTTTGGGATGTTTCGCGCTCTGTTGAAGAATACCCAAGCCGGTCGTATCCGGCAGGGGGCCAGCACGGTCACGCAGCAATTGGCCAGAAACGTCTTCGATCTACGGGATCGCACGTATGACCGGAAGATACTTGAAGTCTTTCTGGCGATGCGGATCGAACGGTCTCTATCGAAGAACAAGATCATGGAGTTATACCTTAACCGCGTGTATCTTGGAGGGGGACTCTACGGAGCAGAGGCAGCATCCAAGGGATACTTCGGGAAGCCAGCCAAGGATCTTTCAGTGGGGGAGGCAGCGATGCTGGCAGCGCTCTTAAAGAGCCCGAATAATCTTTCACCGTGGCATAATCTGGATGCTGCTACTCAGGAGCGAAATTTCGTCCTTACTCGAATGGTCGAGGAACACAAAATCACGCCCCAAATTGCAGAGGAGGCTAAGCAACAGCCGCTTGTGGTACTCCCGAAGTCCAACGTTGTGTCGCAGTCGTACGCGATCGATTTGATCCGGCAGCAAGCGCAGGGCCAGATCGGTCTGGAATCAATCGAAAGCCAGGGGTACCGGATTTACACGACCCTGGATCCGGTTCTGCAACGGACTGCTGAGGAATCACTTCGTCGAGAGTTGAGCAATGTCGAGGATAAACCGGACTACCAGCATCAGCGGTACGCCGAATACACGAATTTCTTAAAGTCTTGGAAAAGCACGAATACGTCTCCAGGATCTCCGCCGGTGCCGGAGTATCTCCAAGGGGCAGTGGTCGCGGTGGACAATCGGACCGGGGGAATTCTGGCTCTCGTCGGAGGACGTGATTTCGTTCAGAGCGAATACGACCGCGCGTTTCAGGCCAAGCGTCCGGCCGGCACCGCATTCACGCCATTGGTTTTTGCTGCAGCCCTGGAAAAAGGGGTCTTTCCCGGCTCTTTGTTCGAGGACGCTCCGCTCGATAATCGCCAGGTGATGATCGGTGGTATGACTGGGATTCTGGGCGAATGGGGAGTTGAACGGGCGGACAATCGATACGAAGGGCCGCTTCCGATGCGCCGGCTTTTCGCACTATCGAAGAATGCTGCGACAGTTCGAATCGGCGTTGAGGCGGGTCTGGACGCAGTGCTCAAACTCGCAAAGCGAGCTGGAATTCAGGATGATCTTCGACCCTATCCAGCAACCTTTCTTGGAAGCAGTGATGTCACGCTGGCGGATCTTGTCACGGCCTACACGATGTTTCCGGGAAGTGGTTCGCGCCCAGAGCGGTTGATGCTCGTGACAAAGATTGAGACGCAGGACGGTCGGGAGATCTATCTTTCGGAACCGAAACGGGTTAAAGTCATCGACCCAGGAATCGCTTTTGAGATGCATTCGTTTTTGACGGAGGCCATGGAGACCGGCACCGCTTCGAACGCTTACCAACAATTCGGCCTGAAGCAGTTTCCAGCCGCTGGGAAGACCGGTACGGCGTACAACTTTACGGATGTTTGGTTCCTCGGATATGACAGCGAGATAACATGCGGTGTCTGGGCGGGCTTTGACAAACCGCAACCGATCTTTCGCGGGGCGTTTTCTAATCAGATCGCGCTGCCGGTCTGGACCGACATCATGAATGCGTCGCTTGCAAAACAGCCACCCAGAGAGCTGGGTCGGCCGATCGATCTCAAGCGCGTTGAAGTTTGCTTGGATACCGGTTTGCCCGCTTCCCCGAAGTGTATGCTGACGGCCGTCGCGGATCCATGGTCGCCGCCACGGAAAGGAACCTTCGTCGAGTTTTCGACCGCGAAGCAGCTGCCGAAAGAGACTTGTTGGTTGCATGGGGACGATACTCGATCGTTCGTACGGACTTTGCGCTCTCAGGACGCGCCACGTGCCGCATCCGCGACCGACCAGGCCCAGGTGGCCGCGGTGCTGATGCGTGCACCGACGTTGCTTGGCGACGATCCATACCAGTCGATAAAGCCGCGCCCAAAGGAACCGCCGCAGCTCGCCCAATCTGCGAAAGCGGATTGGACTCCCGCTCCTCGTGCCCTTCCGGTCGACAAACCGCAGCCGGAGGTTCGCCGCGCCGAGCCGGTGGGTCCTCTCGATCGCCAGCAGCAGCCGCCGCCG
>DASZGG010000187.1:0-8882 GCA_035939025.1 Chthoniobacterales bacterium
GTGGTTTACACCGATACACGCCCTCTCTGGGTCGCCTACTTGTCGCTCATATTGTGGACGATAGCCGGGTATATAGGATCCTTTTGGTTACTTGGAAGGAAAGAACATGAGTAACTAGCCTGCATCGCAACTCTCCGGCTACGCCGAAAAATTCCAACAGACGTGCAATTCAAGAAGTCAGAAGTTACAGGGAGTTCAGAAGTTGCAGAATGGGACGCCGGCTTTCCGCTCTGAGGATGTGATTCTTACGCTTCGATGCGATGAAGAATTCGACTCGCTAGCAGTCGATTCGCCAGGATTTGTTCCCGGCCATAGGTGTTTGCCTCCTGAACTTCTGCAACTCCTGAACTCCTGACTTCTTGACTTCTTGACTTCCTAGCCCGCAATGAGCTCGTCGCTTCGGCCTTGGCGTAATTTTTGCCGGGCAGACTAGGGCGTGGAAGTATTTCCTCCTTGATCCGGAAATCCGTAGACACGCACCACCTGGCTTTTTCCTTTCAATTGGAATTCACCAAACTCCACGAATTCGTATCCAGGGGGCAACACCGTAACAAAATCCTGCGATAGAACCAGGTTCTGGTTCAGTTCCTTCATTACTCCCTCGAGACGAAACGCCGTGTTAACTGTGTCACCAATTATGGTCGCATCTCTCATCGCCACTTGGCCAATGTTACTGCTCGAAACGCGGCCGAAATGGACCGCGATTCCAACCCGAAAAGGAGTCTCCGTGCCTGGCCACACTCGATTGGCCGCGAGTTGTAGAATCGTTAGCGCAACGTCAAGGCAAACCGCGCATTCGGTCCCCTGCTGATCCCTCGCAGGCCAATACGCGAGCAATGCGTCGCCGATATATTTATCGATTATACCTCCAGCGGATTGGACGGCATTCCCAATATCGCGAAACCAGTTTCCTATAATCTGCGCGAGTTCGCGTTCATTCAGTTTTTCCGCCATCGAACTGAAGCCCCGGATATCGCAGACAAGAATTGCCACCGACAATACCGCCTGATGCCCTTCCATACTGACTGCAGCAAGGGTTGCATCCACATTTCCTGCGGGTTCATCGTCGGGAGTTTGATCGAAGACAAGCTCGTAATTCGCGATCCTCACCCGAGCGCCCGGCTCAAGTGTAACGGGCATTACCACGCGTTGATCATTCACGAATGTACCATTCCGACTTCCCAGATCCATAATCTGATACTGGAAACCGTTATGACACCGTACGATCGCGTGCTGGCGCGAAACATGATTGCCCGGCAATGCAATGGTATTATCCGGCGTCCGACCGATCGTGGCGGTATTATTGACTGCTCGTTCGAATGGCTCTCCCCCGAGGATATTGACGCGAAACTTTGCAGGCATCTGTTTTCGGAAACAGTCGCTATGATGACATGCCACGCATCCGTTTGCCAGCGGCAATCGCGCCAGGGAAACGTCCCTAGGACAGAAATCAGTTGACGCGCCAATCGCTATCCCCTACCATGGCCGAACATTCCATCAAGAGTGGCGGAGGGACTGGCCCGACGATGCCACGGCAACCGGTTTCGCGAAATGCGAGACGACCAGGTGCCAATTCCAGGTCTGAAGAGGAATATTCAGACGAAGATGGAGAGAGCGTGAATCTTGTAACTCTCGCGACTCTTGGTGGGATGAATGAATACTTTAACCCATCTGGTTTTATGGATAAACGCCCGTTCTTTTCGCACCTTCGATGTCGGGAGTGTGGCCGTCGCTACCCCAAGGAGGCTATTCACGTCTGCGAATTCGACTTCGGTCCCCTCGAAGCAGCCTACGATTATCAAGCAGTCGGCCAGACCCTGACTCGCGAGAAAATCCTCAGTCGCCCTCCATCGATGTGGCGGTATCGCGAACTCCTTCCGATCGAGAACGAACCAACTGTCGGGCTCCAGGTCGGGTTCACTCCATTAGTTCCTGCTCGCCGGTTAGCTCAGCGCCTCGGTGTCAATGAACTCTACATCAAGAACGACACGGTGAATTATCCTACCCTTTCCTTCAAGGATCGCGTCGTCGCCGTCGCCCTCAGTCGGGCCAAAGAATTCGGAATCGATACGGTTGCCTGCGCGTCAACTGGTAATCTGGCGAACTCGGTGGCGGCCAACGCAGCTTCCGCGGGCCTTCGAAGTTTCGTCCTGATTCCGGCAGACCTTGAGCCGAGTAAAATTCTCGGCTCTCTGGTCTTCGGGACGAACGTGATCGGCATTCAAGGCGCCTACGACCAGGTTAACCGCCTTTGTTCCGAAGTTGCCGGAAAATATCACTGGGGATTTGTGAACGTAAACCTTCGCCCTTATTACGCCGAGGGTTCAAAGACGATGGGGTTTGAGATTATCGAACAACTCGGCTGGCGCCTGCCTCGGCACACTGTGGTCTGTATGGCAAGCGGCTCTCTCTTAACAAAGATTCACAAATCGTTTAATGAGTTTTCTAAACTCGGACTCGCTGAGCCTGGCGAGTTTAGCATCTATGGCGCTCAAGCTGCCGGCTGCTCGCCAATAAGCACGGCGATCAAGAACGATACGGAGGTGGTACGGCCGGTTCCCAAACCTCAGACGATCGCGAAATCTTTGTCGATCGGTACTCCGGCCGACGGCTATTACGCGATCCGAACGATGAAGGAAACGGGTGGCACAGCCGAGGATTGCACAGACGAGGAGATCGTCGACGCAATCAAACTCCTGGCCGAAACCGAAGGCATTTTTGCTGAGACAGCAGGAGGTGTCACCGTGGCGTGCGCACTGAAACTGATCGAGAGTGGGCGCATACCACGAAACGAAAGTATAGTTCTCTGTATCACCGGACACGGCCTCAAGACTCAAGAGGCTATTGTCGACAAAGTCGGCAAGGCCAAGCTTATACGCCCAAATCTGCAAGAATTTGAAGCTCTCGTAGAGCACTCACTTCAAACAACTTAAACCTATGACAATCCCCGTTCGAATCCCCACTCCATTAAGAAAACTTACCCAGAACCAGGAGGTTGTTGAGGCCGAGGGCTCAACAATCCGTGAGCTCATCAATAGTCTGGAGAACAATTACCCCGGTTTGAAAGAGCGCATCTGTGACGAACAAGATCACATCCGCCGATTCGTTAATATCTTTCTGAACGACGAAGATATCCGTTTTCTGAAAGAATCCGAGACTCCCGTGAAATCGGGTGATGAAGTCAGCATCGTGCCCGCCATCGCAGGCGGATAGATCGCTCTTTTAGAGCTCCCTTTTCTCGTCCAATACTCTTTGCCGCTGCCGGGCCTTCCGACCGTTCGTAATGTTTCGATATTGCGCATCGTACGCTTTTGTGTCTTGCCTGGCGCTTAATATTCTCTCAGGCAGCGGATACTGCGGGCAGAAATTTGTCGTCGTCCAAGCAATACGCGGCGACCAAAACCACCTCTTCGTGCCCGTATCTATCAATAATCAAAACAAATCTTGGTGGTTGGTCGATACCGGAGCTCCCCTTTCGACGATCACTGAGTCTGCGGCTAAGAAGGCGTCTCTCCAAGGACCGGAGATCGCATCAAAGATCCCGACCTCGGTCAAAGTGGAAGGTCAGGATCATCAAATCGTCATTGCTCATAGAATGGTGGCAGAAGGTTTCGATTTCGGGGAACAACCTCTGGTAGTTCTTCGACTCGATGGACTTGAGCACGAGCGCATGCAACGGTTGCCGGAATCGTTTAAGAACGGCGGCATCCTGGGACTTCCAATTCTTAAGAGATATGGCGCCCTGATCAACTGCCGAACGAGGCAAATATTTTTAAATGGCGGCGGTGGTCCCTTACCCGTGCGGCGGAAAGCCTATGAGCAGATGGGGTTCACCTACGTTCCGATCAAGATCACCTCGGCGAACCATCTTGAAGCGGTAGGCACGATCGGCACCGGAGAGTATAGCTTTCTCATTGACACCGGAGCACCTGATACTCTGATCATGGCCTCGATTCGGCAAAGAGAAAAAGTCTCCTTCTATAACGAAAGGGCAAGGTTAGTGGGGATTCACGATTTTAAAAATCCGAGCATCACCAGCGGTTTGCTTCCCAGTTTCCGCCTTGGAGATCACGACCTGAGCAACTCATTCGTCGGGTTCGCGAATCTCAACCTCCACCAGAGTGAATTTAGCCGTCCCTTTGGCGGTATCATCGGAGCCGAGGTCCTTTGGGACCAGCGGGCTATCATCGATGTTGGCAACCGTGCACTTTATCTGAAGACCGATCGGCAAGAACGAAAACGTAGCTGAGGCTAGCCCGCAAAAATCACGCAAAAACCGAGGCGACGAGCTCATTGCGGGCTAGGAAGCTCTAAGGATTTGTGAGCGATGCAGGCTAATGCGGGCTCAAATAGAATGCAGGGTCGAACTGTTTGGGTAACTCGACATGAAAAGTCGTGCCTTTGCCGGTTTCGCTCTCGAGCCAGATTCGTCCGCCATGCGCAACGACTGTTGATTTTGCGATCGCCATGCCGAGACCGGTCCCATGCTCCTTCCCATAAGTCACGAACGGCTCGAATATTCTACCTCGGATCAATTCAGGGATGCCTGGTCCATTATCGGAGATGGAAATGTTCAACTGCGATCCAGCATCACGAATGTGGATCGTGATCGTTCCTTCATCCCCAAGAGCCTCCTTTGCATTCTTGATGATATTCGCAAGACAACGAGCCATGCGCATCTCATCCAACGTCAACTGGCCGATCTCATCGATCCGGATAACAAGTCGTATCTGACTATTTCGGATTTGGCCAAGGATCTCTTCCTCCAACAGTTCAAGTAACCGCCTGACTGAAGTCAAGCGGGGCCGCAAATTTACCTTCCCTCGAGCAAATCCGAGAAGCTCTTCGCTCATCTCGACCATTCGCAACGCAGACGCGTGAATGATTTCGGCCAACTGCCGCACAGACTCCGATGGCGCCGTCTTTTCTAGATAATCGACCGAGGACAAAATCGCCGACATCGGGTTCTTCAGGTCATGAACTATCGAACTGACCATCGACCCAAGAATCGTTAGCCGCTCGCTTTGCAAAAGCTGTTCGATATATCGCGCATTCGTAAAGCGGAGACGCTCGACTACCACCCGTGTGAACGTCAACGGGAGCGTGTCGGGAGCGCTATGCAGTAGCCGCGTAAAAGCCTTGTGATCGACCTCGCCGACCAGCGTCGGCTCTAAAGCAATCGCACGCGCCGAACGTGGTCCGCGATCGATCACCGCCAACTCTCCAAAGAAATCATTTGGCTCAATGGTAGCTAGAGTCTCCTGCAGCCCTTGCCGCCCGGTCTTCGAAATTTCCACCAGACCACGTCCTACAAGCATAAGCGTCGACCCAGCCGTGCCTTCGTCAAAAATTACGTCGCCGGGTTGATATTCGATCTCCTGGATCTCAACCGAACGGAGCGTCTCCGGTCCTAGCCCTTCAAAGAGCCGATTGGATAGAAATGCTTCGTTCATGACTGGTAATCCTAAAGTCGACAATTCCATTCTGCAGCTGCGTATTTTTCTTTTGCGATGCGTGCTGCTTTTTCCATCGTCACGTCAGAAAGGGTAAAGACGTCGACTTGCTCGCCCAGCGCGCCGGCCAGCATCTCACAAAAACGTTCCGGTACCTTTAGACGCTGAATGCTCCCCTGAAGTAACAAACCTTTTCGGGTGCGACGGATTGCAGCTCCGGCGATTTTTGCCCCTTGAAGTTTCAAGTCAAACTCAACTGCTTTTTCGAAACACGCGCCCGATCGCACCAGATCGGGGTGTAGCGCCATTTCGACCGCGTAGCCGTTTGTTCGCAGGAGATGTTCAACCGCCAGGTGAACAAACCGATAAATTTCGCCAGTCGCCGGGACACTTCTCCCACCCGGAAGGACTAGCGAATAGGTAAAGTCTTCGCCGTGCTCCACTATTCCTCCCCCTGTCCAGCGGCGTACAAGATCTCGCTCGGGATATTGTGAAACCACCGCCTTCCAAGCGCTGAAATATCCAAAGGAGACGGAGGGACGAATCCAGCTGTAGGATCTCAAAATGGGATAGTCCGCCGTGGAAAGCAGCACTTCGTCGACGGCCATGTTTTCCGCCGCCGATCTTGGTTGGTTTTCCTCAATCAAGCGTAGCTTCTCAAACTTCATCGCGTCTTCTTCTCCGTTGCTTTCACCCGTCCGGTCCGTTAGCTTCAAATTTCCTATGGCAAAGGTTGTTCTCGGCAAAGGACTTGGTGCGTTGATTAGTGCCAACAAAGCAGCCCACACGGTAGAACCGTGGGAACGCGTCGAACGGGTCGCATTGTCCGAAATCATGCCCAGCCCGTTGCAACCCAGAAAGATTTTTCGATCGGACCAACTTCAGGAACTCGTCGAATCCATCCGCGAACACGGAATAATCCAACCGCTGATCGTTCGTAAGATCGAGGGCAAATTTGAACTCATCGCAGGGGAGCGGCGTTGGAGAGCCGCCAACCAGCTTGGCTTGAAAGAAGCGCCCGTCATTGTACGCCAGGCTTCGGATCGGGACGTGCTCGAGTTGGCGTTGATCGAGAACCTGCAGCGTGAAGACCTGAATCCGATCGAGGAGGCTCACGCATACCAGCGACTCGGGCAGGATTTTTCTCTCCGGCAAGAGGACATTGCACAACGCGTCGGCAAAAGCCGATCGGTCGTTGCAAATTCGTTGCGCTTGCTCGATCTGCATTCTCAAGTGCAAAGCTACCTCACCCAGGGGCGCCTGACCGTAGGCCACGCTAAAGTTTTACTCGCGCTGCAAAATCCAGATGAACACCTAAAGGTAGCCGAGCTCGTAATTCGACAATCTGCTACCGTCCGGATGACCGAAAGGCTCGTCGCGGCACAGCTAGCCTGCCAGGGACTCACCAAAAGTGGAAAAACAGGGGTACGGCCGAGCCACGAAGGCTCAGCGGGAGTGCACCGAGCAGTCAGCCATTTGGAAAACCGCTTGCGTGAACGGCTTGCCACGCATGTCACTATTCAGCATGGGGAGAAAAAGGGCAGGATTGAGATCCAATACTATGGTAACGACGATCTCGAACGAATTCTCTCTCTTCTAGGAGTTTCGGCTCAGTGAGAAGTGTGGGAGCCGGCGGACACGGCAACTACCGCGTCTCGAAAGACCGCATCAGCGCTCGTTCTGCGTTCGGAATAGCTTGGCTATTCAGCCTGTTTTTTTTTGTCTCCAGTTGCAAGCCCGGCAACACCCCACCCGCCGCTAACTCCCAAGTGACACCAGTAGATCCAAACCAGGCGCGGCTTCCTGTCTCAAGCGACCTGCCACCGCGCCGGGAAAAAATTTGGACCGATTTCGACGGTACCCTGGCCTTGGCGGAAGCGAGGGTTTTGACCGATTTCGGCACCCGACCATCCGGCACCGAAGCGAATAAGCAGGTTCGGCTGCACCTGATCGATCGCTTAGCCAAGCTCGGCTGGCAGACAACAGAGCAGCGATTCACCCAGCATGCATCAGACCGTAACGATATCGAATTCTGTAATATAGTCGCACGCTTTACCCGGTTCCCAGCTTCACCCAAAAGAATTCTGATCGGTGCTCACTTCGATACGCCGCGGGTGCGGGAATTTCGAGACGTCGGAGCCTCCGATGGCGCAGCGAACACCGCCATTTTGATCGAACTCGCGCGAGTTCTGGCCTTTGATCCCCAGTTAGCTGGGCATATAGAACTTCTTTTTCTTGATGGCAATGCGCCCTTTCAAGAGCTCGACCTGAACGACGGCTTATTCGGAAGCCGCTTTTATATTCAAATGTTGCGTATTAATCAGCATGCCGGTGATATCTCCGCCGCCATCCTCTTGGGCAACCTTGGCAGTGCGAACCTCAATTTTGCGCCAAACAGCGACCCCAAATTGGCGAATGCGCTGAAGACCGCCGCGGGCGTTCTTGGCGTAAAACTCGAGCCGGCAAACCGTTCGCTTCTCGCGGATCACGTGCCATTCGCGGAGGCGGGCATTCCTAGCATCACCTTCCTCGATGCCGAGTCGCCTTTCTTGAACACAGCTGATGACACCGTCGCGCGATTGGATGCCGATTCCCTTGCCAAAACCGGAAATTTGATCCTGTATTTCGTCGCCACAACGATAACGGTCCAATGAGCTCAAAATCGATGATTTTATACGTGAAGGCCGGTTGTCCCTGGTGCCCCGTAGCCGAGGAGTACCTGAATAAACACGGATACAAGTATGAACGTACGGACGTTCGCGTAGATCCTGCGGCGTTTGCCGAACTTAAGCGAATCTCGGGCCAGGCCTGCACGCCAACGCTTGTCATCGGAGACTTGGTCCTGCCCGATTTCGGGGCCGATGAGCTTGAAGATTTTCTAAAGCAGCATAACATCCTGCCGTAGCCATCCTGGCTCAGCATGCTCTCTTCTATTCTTCTAATTTTAGGGATCGCCGTCCTCGGGATGGCATTTCGCACCTTCGACCAACCCGTTGCCCAACGGCTGAGTGTCCTCTGCGTCTTAGTTGTCTCGTTTCTAATCGGATATTTGCCGTCTGGAAGCTGGGTTGCCGGTCTCGTTATTGCTTCCCTCTGGATCTTCCTGCCCTGGCTCGAGATTCTCACCAAAATCCGAACGCTACGCATGCCTGTTGAGCGGGAGCTCGAGCACAAAAGTCCTCCCGGGCGCGATTTGTTCCCGAACTTGGACGATTTGACAGAGGAGATCGAGCAGGTCGGCTTCGAACTGATCACTGACCTCGGATGTGACTGGGATGCGCAACGCCAGTTTCTCCGGCTATTTCACCGACCCAGTGACCAGACCCAGGTCGCCGTTTGCCTGATTGATCAGGGAAGCATCGCCTTTTATTACATCAGCCTCATGACACGGTCTCTTGACGGCCAGGTCTTTACGACATGGAACTATCC
>DASZGG010000188.1:0-5682 GCA_035939025.1 Chthoniobacterales bacterium
CTTCAACCCAGGTTCCGCCCTCTGGCCAATCCATGTAAAATTCCCCGCCGATACCGATACTGGCTCTCCGAAAGAGTTCTCGCGAAAGAGCCGCTGGCGGCGTTCCTCCCCTTGCATTTAACAAAGGCTCAGCCTCATGCAAACGGACATAACCATCTAAAAAGGTAGATAAACCGCAAATTGTTAGCCGGGCATCCCGGACGTATCCGGGCAACCTTTGTAGAAGATCCCTGTACACCTTCCCCCAGTCCTCGGTCTTCACTCTTTTACCGCACCCCCAGTTAAGCCGCTGATGATGTGTTGCTGGAAGATAAGGACCATTATCACCAACGGAAGTGTTACTACTACCGAGGCGGCGGCAATGTCGCCCCACGGGACATAGTGTACACCCGTGAAGTTGGCGATACCGACGGGAACGGTCTGATGATTGATGTCCGAGGTAAAGGCCAGAGCAAACATAAACTCATTCCAGGCCGCGATAAAGCAAAGCAGTCCCGTCGTGACAACTGCCGGCAGAGACATCGGGAGAATGATCCTGAAGAAGATCGTCATAGGCCTCGCCCCGTCGATACGCGCAGCTTCATCGATGGTTTGTGGAATCGATCGGAAGTAACCGAACAAAACCCAGACTACCAGTGGTAGACCTAAAGCCAGGTAGATGACTATCAGAATCCGGTAAGTATCCAACCAACCAAAGTTAGAAGCCAGGACGTAAAGTGGAGCAACGATCGCAATCTGCGGGAACATTGAAACTCCCAGAATGAACCCAAGAATTCCGAATCGACCACGGATGTCGAGGCGGGCAAGGGCGAACGCCGCGATCGACCCAAAGAGCAAGCAGATAAAAGTTGTCGTTATGGTAACAATAACAGAATTAATAACATATCGATGGAAGCTTTTGCCCACGAAGATATTGACAAAATGCTCGAAGGTTATCGGATAGGGAAAAAAGTGCGGCGTCGGGCTCATTAACTCTCTGTCGGGCTGCATCGAAGTAGACATCTGCCAGAGGAATGGCCCAACCGACCAACAAACAATGAATAAAGCGCAGAGGTAGATGAGTACACGATCCCATGAAGGAAACATGAAGCCTTGAGGCGGCTTCTGCCGGAAGTCCCGGATACTACTCATTGACCTACCTCCCGCATTTTACGTAAGAGAAATACACCGAAGACTACTGCGATCACAATTTCCGTGATGAACATAATAGTCGCCAGAGCGGATCCATAGCCGAACTGGAGCGCCGAAAAAAGGTGCTTGTACGTAAGTGTCGAAAGGACCTCGGTCGAGTCGGCGGGGCCCCCACCCGTTAAGACATACACAAGATCGAAAATGCGGAAAGCATCTAGTGCTCGAAACATAGACGCAATCAAAAGAGTGGGAGTCAGCAACGGCAGTCTGATGTGCCAGAAGTGCTGCCAGGCATTGGCTCCGTCAATGACGGAAGCTTCGGCCAGGGAATCGGGAATTGTTTGCAGCCCAGCCAGGAGAAGCAACCCCATAAAGGGCGTAGTTTTCCAGACGTCGGCAATAACGATCGTTAGAAGGGCGAAGTCCGTCGAGCCGTACCAATCCACATTATGCTGGATAAGACCGACACTACGCAAAAGATAGTTAACTACCCCGTTTTGCCCGTCAAACAACCATCCAAACATCTTCGAGGTGACAACCGTCGGAATAGCCCAGGGCACCAACATCGCTGCGCGGACTATTCCGCGACCTCGGAATCGTTCGGAAAGAATCAGGGCAATCATCAAGCCTAACAAAGTCTCCACCAGCGTCGATGCAGTGGTAAACTGGATCGTGTGGATCCAGGCGTTCCAAAACTGGCTGTCGGAAAAGAGTTGGAAGTAGTTGTCAAGCCCGATAAATGTATCGGTTGGCGATGCGAGGGTGGTGTCTCGAAACGAGAGCCACAGGCCAAGGAATACCGGATAAATGGAGACAGCTCCAATCGAAGCTAGAGCGGGCACTAACAACACCAGAGGTCCAGGCCTCGGAAGGTTAACGCGAATGTTCTTTGGCTTCAGTGTTGTCTCGTGGCTCTGGGCTTCAGCGATCGCCATAGCAACCCTCTTTACGTTTTTACGATCGCTTGAATTTTGTCTTTGGCAGTCTGTAGAGCCGCTTTGACGTTTCCACTGGTTAATGCCCTGGACACCTCCGACTGCAATACTAGCGTGACTTGCGGGTATTTGGGAGTAACCGGTCGGCCAATCGCGCCGATAAATACAGATTTCAGCTGCTGCATGAATGGTTGCTCCTGGGCGATTTTGGGATCATCCAGGACCGCGCTGCGGGTCGGACAAAGGCCGATCTGCGTGGCAAACCGAAGTTGTGTCTCGGGCGACGACATCCAACGAAGGAATTCGATAGCTGCTTCCTTGTTCTTACTCGAAGCATTGACGCCGTACTGATAGCCGCCGAGACATGCCGCACTCTGCTTATTTGGGAAATGAGGCAACGGCACGACTCCCACTTTATCAACCACACTCGAATTGGCTTGGTCCTGAGCAATCTTCCAAACGTAGGACCAGTTCCGCAAAAAGGCGGCCTCACCGCCGGTAAACGGGCCACGGGATGGTTCCTCGTCCCAGCTCAAGACGTCTTCCGGAGTAATTTGATCTTTTTTGATCAAGTCGTGCATTAGCTGCACCGCTTCGACCGCAGCATCATCCGCGATGGATACAGTCTTGCCGTCCGGCCCGAGGATAGAACCGCCGTTCGATCCAACAAATGAAACCAAATCACAGACCAGTACCTCAGCCTGCTTTGCTTGCCAGAGAAATCCAAATTTGGCTTTACCGGAGCTGGTCAGCTTCTTGGCGCTATCGATCAGTTCGCCCCAGGTCTCGGGGGCTTTGGCACCGAGTCCATCCAACAAATCCTTCCGATAGTACAACATTCCGGAATCGATGAACCAGGGAAGCGCGGTTAGCTTGCCTTGCCATGTACAAGCCTGAACCACGCCCGGGAAGTACTCCTTCATGACTTCGGCGTTGAAATGGTCGTCTAATGGAAGTGCCCATTTTGCGGCCGCGAACTCTGCAATCCAGATGATATCCTGAGTAAAGACATCCGGGTCGCCGTTCCGGCGGGCGAGCTGCTGGACCAGCCCTTGATGGACTTCCGTCGAAGAACTGGGCGGAGGCAGCTCCTTGTAAGTCACATGAATTTTATCTTGCGAGCTGTTATAGGCGTCCACAACCTCGGCGATGGTTTCCTTCCCGAAGAACTTCGCACTCGAAAAGGTTATTTCGGTCGGGTTGGTTCCGGCCGCCATTCCTTGGCGGACCGATGGCAGAAACGTTGAGGCTGCGGTGACCCCTGCAAGGGCCAAGCCGGTTCGTTTGATGAAATCTCGTCTGTGGATGCCGTCCTGAGGCTTCTGATTCGTACTGATCTCCTCTTTATCGCTGCGTACGTCCTGATCGAGTGCTCGTTGCCGGGTGAAGCTCTGCTGAGCTTTGCTGTGGGGGGCTGTTTTATGCATATTTCGTTTTTAGTAAGTGCATTAATACGCATCGTCAAGAATATTTTAAGTGATTTTAAATACAAATATGCAAATATTGGCATCAGCAGCCTATGGAGATTTCCGACGCTTCAATCCGCGAGAACGTGTTACCGGCCAAAAGACACCTCGAGCTAGTGGAACTGGTTCGCGCCCGGGGTCAGATGACGGTGAATGAACTTTCGAGCTATTTCGCGGTGTCGGGCGACACAGTACGCCGGGACCTCGATCTATTGGCGAGTCAGGGACTCCTAAGAAGAACGCATGGAGGTGCCGTTGCAATGGACAACCTTGTACATGAAGACTCGACGTTCATGCAGCGGATGAGCACGCGGGTTCCCGCAAAGAAACGGATCGCCCGAGCAGCCTGCCAGCTTATCAGGGACGGCGAAACCCTTATCCTGAATGGAGGTTCAACGACGAGGCTCTTTGCCGCGGAGTTAAGCGGCCGGCGCAACTTAACAATTGTAACAAATAACCTTACTGTACCGACCACTCTAGCGGCCGAGTGTGTTCGCGACGTTTACATTCTGGGTGGACAGTACAAAGGAGACGCACAAGTCACGGTGGGTCCTGTTGGCTTCGTATCGGCGGCGAGCATCACGGTCGACTCCGCGGTGATTGGCGTCGGAGGAATAACTATAAAAGAAGGCCTCACCACAACCGTCCTTGAAGAAGCCTGCACTATCTTAGGCATGATCAATGTCGCGCGAAGAACAATTGTGTTGGCCGATGCCTCGAAACTGGGTCACAGCAGTTTCGCGCAAATCGCCCCGCTCGAACGGATTGACACACTTGTTACCGACGAAGAGCCACCTAGTGATTTAGCTCAGGCTTTGAAGGAGGCCCGAGTTGAGCTTATCATCGCACCGGACGAATAGGCTGTCGCGTACCGATCACTGCTGTTTACCAGCGATCCAGGTGCTGTTGTCGTCGAATGCCACGCCCTGGATCAGAAGCGTTGCTTTGATATCATCATGGTTCATTGTTCCCATGCGTCTTTCACCAGGATTGAGAGTGCTGACGTCCCACTCGCCGCTAGTCGAAGCAGTTTGTCCTGCTGGATATTCGACATCCGGATTGAGTTTGATGGCAACTACTTTTTCGCCAAGCAGGTCGGTGAACAACAAGGTGCCGTGGACCAGTTTGATTGGCTTTCCCGCCACATTTTTCAGGACGTAAGTGAACGCGTGCCGATTTTGGTAGCTCTGCTGTCCCTCCTTAAACCGATACTCCCAGCTGACGAGTTCGAGGGGAGAGTCAGACTGTGGCGTTGGTGCGGGAGTCGCGGTGCTCTGTTCGGTCGATCCGTGGAGTTTCAAGGCAAATGAGACCACCGGAATGTTCTCTATGGCTTGGATTCTGAGCTCTAGATCACTCACACGTTCGTTTATCGACGGCGTCGGAGCGGGTGACGGATTCTCGGCCAATAAAATCCCTGGCGCGAACAAGCAGGCGATCAATCTGGCCATCGATATAGAGAATAAGCGTGGTTTCATTTTGGGCAGGAGCACAACACGGTAGTCCCAGTCTCAGCGGTTTCAAGACCCGCTGTCAGACGGCGCTAAGTCGTGGACTGACAGCCTAACCTTGCAGGTAGGGACGCGCTCCCGCTTGATCCGCGGCAGCACGTCCGATGGTCATGTCCGGTGTACCGCCTCCGATGATAGATGCATTTCGGCGCGTCCGGCGTTGCAGGTGTGGAACGCGTCTGTCGACGTGCCGCGACCGTACGCGCCGGAACGCGTAGACGATAAGAGGCACGCACCGGATATTAGCCATCGGACGTCCTGCCGCGTATCGCGCGGGAGCGCGTCCCGGAGCGTGTCCCTACCATCGCAATTGGCCTATAGGGTCAAATCCCAGACACGTCCCTTAACGTTTCCCCTTAGCCATCAAAAATCACGCGCCGGGCTATGCGCAGTGATCTCTCGGTACAGGCTGGAAGCCTATGCATTGCTCGCCGTCCCACCGGAATGGTAAATACGTTCAGGATTTCTGCGGCCGCTTAAAAGGTCGCCGAAAACCCAGAATCAGTACCCGAGCGAGCGGATATACTCCCGATTGCGTTTGGCTGATTCCTTCGGCTTCCCCATGCCTGGAAGGACATCTTGTTCCACCACGCCCCAGCCGTCGTAATCGAGTTTCTCGAGCTCCTTCATGAGCGAAGG
>DASZGG010000189.1:0-6301 GCA_035939025.1 Chthoniobacterales bacterium
CAGCGATCCTTTGTGATTATCCAACCCAATTGAGTTATTTGTCCTGAAGTTTACTAATCTTTCAACATTGTTATGAGGCAAGGTTCTTCTGGTAATGTCATTGCCGCGCTGGTGAGTTTTTTCATCCCGGGCCTGGGTCAACTGATTCAGGGACGGGTTCTTGCGGCCTTGGTGCACTTCGTCGTGACCGGCTTGCTCTGGCTCATTTGGCTGGGGTGGATCGGACATATATTTTCCTGTGTCGACGCGGCTCGCTGGAAAGCGCGTTAGATCCGACGCAATATTGGGGTGTTATGCGCGAATCAACGGTGGGACCTGGTTCAGGAGGGAACGTCATCGCTGGGCTCGCAAGTCTGGTTATCCCCGGACTTGGACAGCTGGCACAGGGTCGAATCCTCTCGGCGTTACTGCTATGCATCGTCTCGGGGATCCTATGGCTCCTTTCATTTGGACTTCTCGGATGGTTGGGTCACGTCATAGCCTGTTTGGATGCGGCCCTTTGGAGGGGTCCCCGTTAGCGTCTCGTCCGCGAAATAGCGATGGATAAATTGCGATATCCCCCGCCCGGTACTGCGCCGGCCACGCTGATAGTGCCTCCGGAATATCAGGGCCAGAAACCGGTGGTATCGCTCACTGAGTATGACGCGCACTCGATCGAAGAACGCAAAATCGAGACGATCGATGATCTTTTGCCCTGCCTCGACAATGACAAGGTAAGTTGGATCAATGTGGAGGGCCTTGGTGACGCGGAATTCTTTCAGCGATTAGGGCTGCATTTTCGAATTCACCAACTGGCCCTTGAGGACATCTTCAATCTTGGGCAGCGACCGAAGGTAGACGAGTACGATCGTCAGCTCTTCATCGTGCTCGACATGGCGTACGAAAACAGAAAAGAAGAGGTCGTTTTCGAGCAGGTCTGCGTCCTGCTGGCAGAGAAATTTATCATCACCATTCAAGAAGATCCGGGCGATGTATTCGACCCGGTGCGGCAGCGATTGCGAGAGGGGGCCGGGAACGCGCGGTTTATGAAGGCGGACTACCTTGCGTACGCTCTGATTGACGCGGTGATAGACCAATATTTCCCAATAATCGAATCATTGGGCGAATCGATGGATCACCTTCAAGAGACCTTGCTCGATCAACCGACGCGGGAGCGTGTGCGCGAACTACACGAATTAAAACGGCTAATCTCGAGGATCCGCCGGGCCGTTTGGCCGCAACGGGAGGTGCTCGGCCGGCTGATGAGGGACGAGACCGGACTTATTGCGCCACGAACCAAGCCTTTTTTCCGCGATTGCTACGACCACACGGTGATCATGCTGGACCTTCTCGAAACATTCCGGGATGCCACGCGCAACATCATGGACATCTACCTCTCGAGCATCAGTATCCGGACCAGTGAGATCATGAAGGTGCTGACGGTGATCTCTTCGATCTTCATACCACTCACGTTTATCGCCGGAGTTTACGGGATGAACTTCGATCCGAAGCTGGGCCCGTTCAATATGCCGGAGCTCGAATGGCCTTTCGGATATCCTTTCGCGATCTGTTTGATGCTAGCCGTGGCAATTGGAATGATCGTTTTTTTCAAACGAAAGAAGTGGCTCTGAGGGGAGAAGTCAAGAATTCAAGAAGTCGAGAATTCAAGAATGGTGCAATGCGGAACTCGGCGCGAGATTGGTGTTATTCTTGGATTCTCGACTTCTCGAGCTCAGCCTCGGTTTCTCCAGGCCGGATGATTCCTGATCAAGGCTAATGCCTGCTTCGTCAGGGTCTTTCCTGGCTCGATCCGATGCCAAGGCGAGGCCCCGGACGGGTGGGGCAGCGGGACCATGTCAAACGTTTCCCCATATTTTTCCACTCGTATACTTTTTCCAACCAGTTCCGTCAGAGCCGGTAACTCGTTCAGGAACTGCCCGATAGCCAATTTGCCAACCGCAATCACCAGTCCAGGTTTTAAAATGGAAAACTCCGCCCGAAGCCAATCACCGCAAAGCGCGATCTCGTGCTTGGAGGGAACGCGATCGCCGCCTTGCGCATTTTTACCCGGGAAACAGCGGCATACGGCGGCCATGTAGACTGTCCGCCGGAACTCCGCCTCGGTGATGTCGAGCTCTTGTTCGAACCACTTGAACATCGCTTTACCCGCAGTCCAGGCGAACGGACGTCCTAGGATCGGTTCCCTGACGCCGGGCGCTTGCCCGATCAGCATTACCCGGCTCAGAATCGGACCCCCTGAAACCGGAGGCGACTGCATGCCGACGCATTTGCGACATGCGTAGAGTGATTCCACATGCTGCCGTAACTGACGGTGTATACTTGAAATCTTTAGGTCGTCATCCATAGGGCTGCACGCACTTATCAGGTAGTTCTTCTGTCGTTCAGCGCGAAGAACTGCTTGCGCGACGTTCTCCACACTGCCTAACATGGGCCCTACCCCAATCAGGAGATAACACCTTGGAACTAAAAGACATCAAAGCCATCATCGATTTGATGAAAAAGAACGATTTGGCCGTTTTCAAGCTCGAGAAGGAAGGATTTAAGCTCGAGCTTGAAACTCATCGGCCGCCGGCACCGTTGATGGCCGCTGTTCCGTCCCATCAAGTTGTCACTGCTGCTCCGGTGCCAAGCTTTTCTACTAACGCTCCGTCCGGGCCGCCCGGCGTTGCAGCGGAAAAGAAGTCGGCCTTCAAGGAGATCGCTTCGCCTATGGTTGGGACATTTTACCAGGCGCCTTCACCGGATTCTGCACCCTATGTCCAAGAGGGGCAGCACATTACCGAGGAGACCGTCGTCTGCATCATCGAGGCCATGAAAGTCATGAACGAGATCAAAGCTGAAGTTGAAGGGGTAATAACCGAGGTCCTGGTTGAGAACGGGACGCCCGTTCAATTTGGTCAGCCATTGTTCCGGGTGAAGTAATCGTGTTTAACAAAGTCTTGATTGCCAACCGTGGCGAGATCGCGTTGCGGATCATACGAGCTTGCAAAGAACTGGGTATTCCGACGGTAGCGGTCTATTCCGAGGTCGACGTCGACTCGCTTCACGTTCAACTGGCCGACGAGGCGGTGTGTATCGGTCGAGCGCCAAGCTCGGAAAGCTATTTAAAAATCGATCGGATAATAAGCGCCGCCGAGATCAGCGATGCCGACGCGATTCATCCAGGGTACGGTTTTCTCGCGGAGAACGCGCATTTCGCGGAGGTTTGCGGCAGTTGCAATATTAGATTTATTGGGCCTCCGCCTGGCGCAATTCGGATAATGGGCGACAAGAATGCGGCTAGAGAACAGGCCAGGAAGGCCGGGGTACCGATCTCGCCGGGAAGCGATGGTGTGGTCGAAACCGAGCATGAGGCTGTCAGGATCGCCAAGAAGGTTGGATATCCGGTTATGATCAAAGCCATTGCCGGCGGTGGCGGTCGGGGGATGCGGGCTGCCCACAGCGACGTCAGCCTGGTGCAAGGTTTTCACGCTGCCCGGAGCGAGGCGGAGAGAGCGTTCGGGAACGGTGGAGTCTATATCGAAAAATTGATCGATCGGCCGCATCACATCGAATTCCAGATTATCGGCGATAGCCATGGTCGCCTGGTGCATCTGGGTGAGCGCGATTGCTCGATCCAGCGGAGAAACCAAAAAATTATCGAAGAATGTCCATCTCCGTTAGTCGACGAGAAGTTGCGCAAAAAGATGGGAGAATGTTCGATAGAACTTGCCGAGTCGGTCGGATACGAAAACGCGGGTACCATGGAGTATCTCGTCGATCGACGGGGAAATTTCTATTTTATGGAGATGAACACCCGAATCCAGGTTGAGCACCCGGTTACGGAGGAGGCATATGGCTGTGATCTGGTCAAGGAGCAGATCCTAATTGCAGGAGGCGCGCATCTCTCTGAAAATATTACAACCGCTGAACGGCGCTCTCACGCGATCGAGTGTCGCATTAACGCGGAGGATCCCGACAACAACTTTCAACCGAGTCCCGGGACGATCGATCTCTATTATGCGCCGGGCGGCCACGGTGTCCGAGTGGATTCGCACGCCTATTCAAAGTACACAATCCCCCCTAACTACGACTCACTGATCGCCAAATTGATTTGCGTGGGTTCGACGCGCGAATCCACAATTCGCCGTATGGCGCGTGCGCTGAGCGAATACCTGATTTCAGGAATCAAAACCACGATCCCGTTTCAAGCGAAAATAATGCAGAATACGGACTTCAAGCGCGGGGATTTCGATACAAGCTTTGTCGAAAAGATCGTGGGTCCGAAACCGTTTGAGATGAAATAGTGAAGCCGCTCAGCAGTTGTTTCTTGTACGGAATTGTGGATTTGAGCTACGTGACCGTGGATAAGGTAGCAACGGTGACCGCGCAGCTGGTCCAGGGCGGGGTCGATATTTTACAACTGCGTGCGAAGGAGCATTCAAAGCTCGAAATCGTGAGATGTGCGCAAGCGATGCTGCCACTGACGAAAGCCGCCGGAATTCCGCTCATCATCAACGATCACCCGGATTTGCTGCGAGAAGTCGATGCCGAAGGATGCCATGTCGGCCAGGAGGATTTCAGCGTCGCCGAAGCCCGCGACCTGGCCGGTCGCATTTGCATTGTCGGCAGATCAACCCATTCGAGAGAGCAGGCGTGCGCGGCTCAAAGAGAGAGGGCGGATTACATCGGATTCGGGCCCCTGTTTCTGACGGCAACGAAGCCGTCGGCGAAAGAGATTGGTCTGTCCGAGATCCGAACACTCCATGAGGAGGTGCAGCTACCGATATTTGTTATCGGCGGTGTGAAATTGAGAAATCTCGGAGAGATCATTCATGCAGGCGCCAGGCGGGTGTGTATGGTATCGGATTTACTTCTGGCTACCGATGTGGCGAAACAGACTGCTGAAGTCAAAAAAAGAGTGGCTAGTGACTGGTGGCTGGTTGAGGCCAGCCACTAGTCTAGCCACCAGCCACTAGCCACTAGCCACTTATTATGGACTGGCTCAACGAACCGCACAATTGGAAGCAGGATAACGATAAGCTGACTGTTTTTGCCGATCCGAAAACAGATTTTTGGCGAAAGACACATTACGGCTTTGTCCGGGACAACGGACATTTTTACTACGAAAAAATTTCTGGTAATTTTGAGGTCGAAACGGAGTTCCGTGGAAAATACGAGACATTGTACGATCAGGCCGGAATCATGGTTCGGGAAGATGAAACAACCTGGGTGAAATGTGGCGTGGAGTTTGTCAACGGGGTTCATCATGTGAGTGCTGTTGTGACGCGGGATTTTTCGGACTGGTCGGTTGTTCCACTCCGAAGTTACCCCGGATTCCTTCGCCTACGGCTGAAGCGGGAAGGCGAGACGGTGATTATCGAATACGGCGCTGATGACGGCCAATGGGTGATGTTCCGAACAGCCTATTTCTCGACTGCGTCCGAGCTCGAAGTTGGACGGATGGTGGCTTCCCCTGAGGGCCCTGGCTTTGAGGCCGCATTCATTGCATTTCGTTTGAGACGCACAAATTCCTGAGGTAGAAACCCGAATTCGCGCTAGTTTACCCGCGTGATTTCGTTGCTTGCGATCGAGCCGGATGGCTTACCAGTTCAAGCGCAAAATTTCGAAGAAGAGCGCCGCAGGATGGTCGTCCAGCAGATCGAGCGCCGGGGGATTTGTGACAGGCGCGTGCTCGAGGCGATGCGAGAAGTGCCGCGGCACGAGTTTGTGCCGACTGCAGTGAAGACGCGCGCGTACAAGGATCACCCACTGCCGATCGGATTTGGTCAGACGATTTCGCAGCCGTACATCGTTGCGTTCATGTTGGAGCACCTTCTGCTGACGGCGAAAGATCGAGTGCTTGAGTTGGGGACTGGCTCGGGATATCAGGCAGCGATTCTATCGAAATTGGTGGCTCAAGTGTTCTCGATCGAGATTATCGACGAGTTGAATCATCGAGCGACCGCCGATTTCCAACGTATGGGATACCGAAATATCCTCCTGAAAAGTGGTGATGGCTATGAAGGCTGGCCGGAGTTCGCGCCATTTGACGCAATAGTTGTAGCCGCTGCGCCGGATCACATCCCTCAACCGCTGATCGGTCAATTGCGAGAGGGCGGGCGGATGGTGATTCCCGTCGGAGATACGCCCGATCAGAACTTGTTGCTCGTCGAAAAGCGCTCGGGAGCAATGCGAAAACGGGTGCTTTGCCCCGTTCGGTTTGTTCCGTTCACGCGGAAATCGGGCGACTGAAGTTGCCTACCAAGGAGAAGCCGCAACCACGATTTGGTATACACTGTAGGAGTGATAGGACCGAGCC
>DASZGG010000190.1:0-5892 GCA_035939025.1 Chthoniobacterales bacterium
ATCAAAGGGCGGCGCGACCGAATGGAAAAATGTGGTTCTTGCTGATAAGCGGATTAACAACATTCGCGGTAACCGAACACTGGAACAGGCCGGTCTCACCTTGAAGATTCAGCCGCGAGTCCCAGCCGCAAAACCGTTCCACGAAAGCCTTCGAAGCAGGCTAAAGTTCCCGGAGTGGGCGTTCTTTGTGAAGAAGACTCAGGGCTAATTGCGTGTTTCTATGCCGTCTGCCGTTGAGACTCCGTCCAGGTCCTCTGCAGAAATTCTCTGACATTCAAGGTCTCAGTTCCTATGGATGGATACGAGGCGACGGCAGCAATCCGGCTCCGCGAAGGACAATCAAAGCACACACCGATCATTGCGATGACGGCCAACGCGATGGAGGACGAACGGGGGAAATGCTTGGCGGCAGGGATGAACGACTATGTTTCTAAGCCGGTGAAATTCGAGGAGCTACATGCGGTGCTAGCTCGCTGGCTCTCAGGCTCCCCCCCTTTTTGAAAACGGCCCTCACTGCACCGTTGACCGTTCGCCAAGAAATACTTTCCGTCCTGACTTCACGCGGTTGGTTCCTGAATCACCTTGTAGATCGCTCCATCCGTGCTTCGGAAGACTTGCTCCTTCAGTATTTTGTCGAAACGGGTCTTTTCGATTTCCTGGCGTATTAGGACGTCAGCAGGGGTTACGCCCAGGCCGTTAAGGAGAATGCTCCAACCAACGATGCGCAATTCTATTGGGCTCCGGTCTACGCCGTTTGAGTCCTTTTTCGAGACCTCCACTACGTAACGATATCCGTTTGGTGGAAACCTACATTGATAGTCGAAATAGACGCCGTTCACTATTGCTTAATGCGCGACCAGTCACGCAAAACCAAAAGTAAATTGCCGTGGCAACGAGCAAATCGCTCGAATGGATGGATGCCGACGGCGAGATCGAAGCCGGGTCAAATTTCAGGAACTAGCTAGCCGCCAGCACGGCTCCCCGGTTAGCCCGTAGCAATGCTGCTTATACAAGCCCCCTGCTTCTGCGCAAATTCTGGCAATTTTTTGAGGTTCGCAGATAAGCCGGAATGCCAGTTCTAAACCCATTAAACCTGCGGAGGGTGATATTCCCGTATGATTTCGTGATTTTTGAACAACGTAACTGACGTTCCGGCACCCGCGGATCGTGCGTTTTTGGATTTTTGGACAAACACGTCGAATTGGCGTTTCGCCTCCGCCTCGGAGTCCTCGTCGAAAATGATTCCGAGCACCCCAACGACTAGTCTGTATTCCGTCACGGGAGGGATGCTGTCTCATCGTCGTCGACTAAACTGTCGTAGAGCCGACTTAGGCGAACGCGAGGAACCCGCGCGCGCCATGTACGGCTACCGACGCGGAGTAGCCCAAAGCGACTGACAGCGGAAAGTAAGCCTTCTTGATGAATGCGGAAAGAGTGGACGGCTGGATGCATGGGTTTTTTCGAGGGTAAGATTGAAAAACCCGATGACGACAAGCTCATTGCGCTAGCTGGAGTACCGACGTCTCGCGACGGCAATGTTTACGAGGTCCACAACTAATCAGAGGTCGGAAGCCGGAAGCTCATTTTGAAAATCGCATCAACTCCGCGGCGAGTTGACCGGTCGACGAGTTTACTTGCGTAGCAAGAAGCATCGCATCTTGCAAAAAGCCATTCGCAATGGCTTCCTTCAATTTCTGAAGATTTTCGCGGATGTCGTAAAAACGTGAGGCTAGCTCATGTGATGCCATATACATGGCTCTCCTACGTCGTATTGCGTCTAAGGTTGAAATCGTAAACAAACTTCATTCGCTGTGCTCTATTGGTTTTATGGTACCTATTGGAAAATGCACCTGGGAACGCCGCAAAGCGAAGCAATCATGGAAAAGGGTTTCCAAACAGTCGTTCCAAATAACGCCGGAAGGCCCGGGCGGGGGGGATTGGTACGGTCTCCTGGCGTTCGCGCATTTCTAGCGTAAACATCGGGTGAGTCCCTGATTGTGGCCTCATCCACTTTTCAGGCCTTTCGTTTTTCGCTCTAGAGCAGATAACATAAGCATCTGCGGCAAACGTTTTGGACCGCTCCAAATCGTGTTCTATCGCCCAAGATGCGGAGATCCCGTCCCACATTCAGAATAGTAGTTGGGGGAATTGGAATGGTTTACGAAGGCGTATCCATGAGGGAAGCTATGCGCCAATTCACACTGTTCATCATTCGGTCGAAAAACGCACCATCCAAATCGGATCTAAGATCGGTTACGTTGTTCAAAAACTACGAAATTATAAGGGAATATCACCGTCCTGATCCTGATCGGGAGTGACACTTTAGTCAGCATCTCTTATCTGTAGCCCCGCTGCCCAAACCGATTCAATGCGCTCCAAATTTGGATTTTCGCTATAAAGCGGGTGTATTCGAAGAATACTGATCGATCATCCGTTGTTGGCAATTCTTTCACATCCGTTTCAGCGGTCGACTCGGATTGAGCTTTTTATCGGTCTGCGATCGATTACGCAAACTATAAAACGTTTCTTTCGTGCGACTCTACACTCCCCAATTCTTCAAGAAAACGATTGAGAATCGAGGGGTGAAGTCTTGAAGCTCAGCACCGCTTCCTCTCGGGAAGGCAGTTCCAAAAAAAGAGAAGCTTCCTGGGCTGCAGTTACGCTTCCGGTTGTAACCGCCTCATAATAAGCGTCATTGGACGCGAGGGGCTTTACCTGCTTTGCAACGCATAATCAGTCGACAAGATTGTCGGAAGAGCATTTTTCTTTACATGTTTGTTTGAGTAGACTGAACTCACTCGCCTGTGCTAGCAACTGGGCGTAATACAATATCCCGCTCCCCACATGTTCGTGTCCTGGGGGCCCTCCTTGTCGGCTTTTGTATAAGTTGGCTGGCCAGCGTGGTTTATCTGTTCACGCTCGATGCTCCAATGGAGAATTGGGTGCGGGCTCTCGATAAGCAGGATCGATGGTCCCAGCATTTTACCGCTGGCCAAGGGCCGCGCTTGGTCGTGACGGGAGGATCAAGCTGCACCTTTTCGATAGATGGAGGAATGGCTACTGAGCAATTCCACGTCCCGGTTATCAACGGCGGCTTGGAGGCGGGCATGGGCGCTTACGGCGTGTTGCTTCTTTCGAGCCGTTTGACCGAATCGGGTGACACGCTAGTGCTCGCGATTGAGCCGCCGTTACTCCTGTCCCCACTGGATTATACCCAAGATACGCTTCAATTGATGATCCGGAGGTTGGAATGGGACCGGCTGGTTCAAGCGAAGAAAGTGACCGGCCGGGCTGTGCCGCTTGATAGCCTCTTCTTTTCTCCCTGTCCAGGCCTCCAAAATGTCGCGGCCTTTCTTGGTCGGGTCGTAACGCACACTCCGTACCGTTATGAGAATGCCGAAATCAGAGCAGGCGGATTGATGGTGACGGATTTCCGTTACCCGTTATCGAAAGACGGGTACATCCCGGGTCTTTCCCCAGGGAATCGAGACGTACTCCTGCACTTTCGAGACTGGGCCTCGCATAGGGGGGTACGCGTGGTCTACTCGATACCGTGGTATTATGTTGGCAACGAACGTGCAAGTGAGCAGAAACGGATCAACGCGCGGTTCCTCGCGAGCCTATCGGAAATCATGCCGGTCGTCCGCGAAGAAGAGTTCGGCGTGCAAACAGACCCGTCTCTCTTTGCCGATACCAAATGGCATTTGACCGAGGAGGCTGCTCAAGTGCGGACCTCGGAATTGGTGACGCATACTTTGGCGAGCGATTTTTGGACGGCCGACCAGCTCGAGCGAGTAGCATCGGCATTTCGATAGCCGACAAGAAGAGATTTACGACATGAACTTCGGCGATCTCGCTTTCTGGAAACAACTGATCGGAGCATTTCTGGTGCTGCTCCTGATTCGGTCTATTTTTCATCGGGCCGGACGCGGAAGCTACCGAGAGGTAGATCGTCCGCTTCTTCTTGTCTTAAGCCTTTATCTCTTTTCCCAGATCGACCTGAGGTCGCTCCTTTTCTTTCTCTTCATTTCAGCGTTCTCCTATGGTGGGGTGGCCGTTCTTTCCCGTGCTCCCCGTTCGGTGAGGTATGGGGCACTTGCCGTTGTTATTCCGATCATGTTCCTACCTCTCCTCTATTTTAAATACAGCGGATTTCTTCTTAACCAAGCCTCTTCACCGGTGTTGGGCATCGGCATTCCCATCGGTCTCTCGTTTTATACTTTCCAAAAAGTCGCCTTTTTCGTCGACACGATTATTTTCAACAAGCCCACGCCGCGGTTGCTCGATTTCATGAACTTCGCCGCCTTTTTTCCGCAGTTGGTCGCGGGGCCGATCGAAAGGCGTGATGATCTATTGCCCCAGATGCAGGGTTTTCGTTTTCGCTTTTATCCCTCGCGCGTTCGCTTGGGCGTGAGCTGGATCATTGTGGGCCTTTTCTTCAAATGCGTGCTCGCTGATAATCTTGCCGACATCGCACAATATTGGCAGCAGAGCCTCGATAATCCGGTTTCGGTTTGGCTCAGCTGCGTCGTCTTCGGCTTCCGCATCTATTACGATTTTGCCGGGTACAGTCTTATCGCCCTTGGCCTAGCTCGATGTTTAGGTATCCGGCTAACGCTAAATTTTCGATCGCCATATCTTTCCCGCAGCATCCAGGAATTTTGGCGGCGATGGCATATCACGCTGAGTCAATGGTTCCGAGACTACATTTACATCCCGATGGGGGGGAATCGGACTCCCCTGGCTTTTTTTAATATTCTAGTGGTCTTTGCGGCCAGCGGTCTCTGGCATGGCGCGGGCTGGAACTTTATTTTATGGGGAGTGGCGCACGGCTTTCTCGTCGGAGTTCAACATTTGTCGCGTCGGTTCCCGTTTCGTCTACCCGGTGCCGTCGGTTGGCTGGGCACCAATTTTGTCGTTTTCCTCCTCTGGTTATTCTTTTTCGAGACGAACCTTCCCCACCTGATGGCCAAGCTGCAAACGCTTTTTTCGCCCGTCCTCTATTCGGCCCACTCCTTCAGCGCCGCCGTTCGCGATCTGAATCGCGCGACACTCGGCTATGTCCTGGCCATTTTTGCACTCGTCGTGTGCGTTCATTTTGCTGAAATGTTTTCGGAAGCAAAATGGCGCAAGCCTTATCGCGCCTTTCACCAGACCTGGGTTCTTTGCCTGATGATTGGTGCTATTGTATGGATCAGGACCAACGTCCAGAACGGGTTCATCTATTTCGCGTTTTAATAGGCATAACCGTGCAGATCGAAGCAACAGAACGCCTAAACAACTAGCAAGTTTTCAGCGGTCCCCGACAACAGCGCCTTCGTGCATAAGTTATTCTTGAGCTGTCCTTTCATACCGCCCTGCAAGACCTGCAATGACCGCTAGGAGTTCTGCGGGTTCCACTGGTTTTGCCAAGTGCGTCTGATACCCATTTTGAGCCGAGCGGATGCGGTCTTCTGCCCGCACGTATGCGCTGAGGGCCACCTTTGCAGATCCATCGGCCTGACTGAATCGCTCGAAAAGATGGGGCAGAAAATCGCGGATTATCCCTTCACCGGTGTCGGTGACACTGATTTCCACGTATGATTGTTTACCTTCGGCGAGCACGCAAACCTTTCCGCCTTTGGGCGTGAACTTGATGGCGTTCGTCAGAAGGTTCCAAAGCACCTGTGAAGCCGGCCGGTCAATCACCTTTTCCAGCCTAACACCTTTCGTTTCGGCTGCGGGCTTTACCGCTTCCATTGCCGCATTGATAATCTCCGGAAGCTTAACCCGCTGAACGTCAAGCCGCAGGTTGCCGGAAATAATTCGACTCATGTCTAGCAGATCCTCAATGAGCTGGTTCTGAACGCGAACATTCCGCTCGATAACGCTAATCGCCTCCGACAACATCTC
>DASZGG010000191.1:0-3631 GCA_035939025.1 Chthoniobacterales bacterium
CACACCGGATCGCAGGTGAGTTTGAGGTTGAGGCCGGCGCCTGTCGATCATGGGATCAAGTTTAAGCGTATGGATTTGCCGGATGAGCCGACGATCGATGCGAAGATTGAGCATGTGAAATTCGTCGAACGAGCGACGACCATCGCGGAAGGCAACGTCAAGGTGCACACCGTCGAACATGTGCTTTCGGCGCTCTACGGCATGGGGGTGGACAATGCACTGGTTGAGATGGATTCGAACGAACCGCCGATCGGTGACGGAAGCGCTTATCCTTACGTAGAGCTGATAAACAAATGCGGTATCGAACAACAAGGCGCTCTGCGCCGAACCTTGGAAGTACGCGAGCCGCTTCACATCGAGACGAAGACGGGCTCTCTCCTTACGATTGTGCCGGATAACAAGTTCCGAATCTCGTGCACACAGGTCGGCCCGGAGGGTCGCTTTACCCAATATTATTCGACCGAAATCACATCGGAGATTTACGAGAAAGAAATCGCTCGGGCTCGTACGTTCGTTTTCTATGAGGATTTGAAACCGCTAATCGACAAAGGCCTGATCCGAGGGGGAAGCCTCGAGAACGCGATCGTTGTGCGCGGCGAATCGGTTATGGGAAAGGAACCGCTGCGATATCCGGACGAATTCGTTCGCCACAAGATCCTCGATATCGTCGGTGACCTCTTTCTGGCCGGATGCCGGTTTTTGGGTCACGTTATCGCGGTCAAACCCGGACACGCGGCAAATGCTGAACTGACGAAGGCCTTGGCTAAGCGGTACACGCACATGATATCGATGGTTCCCGCGCAGGTTATCCCGCAAGGGACAGGCGTAATGGATGTGAAGGATATTATGGAAGTCCTTCCACACCGTTATCCCTTCCTGATGGTCGACCGGATTGTTTCGTTCGAGGGAGACAACAAGTGTGTCGGCGCAAAGTCGGTGTCGATCAATGAACCTTACTTTCAAGGTCATTTTCCGGGTCACCCGGTGATGCCGGGAGTGCTCCAGGTAGAGGCCATGGCGCAAGTCGCCAGTATTTTACTCAGAAAACAACTTAGCCAGGTAAGCGGCATTGGCTATTTCATGAGCGCAGATGACGTCAAGTTCAGAAAACCTGTCGTTCCGGGAGATATGCTTCTCATCGAGGCCGAACTCGTGAGATCAAAGGGAAGCGTTGGAAAAGCCAGTTGCCGGTGTCTGGTCAACGGAGAGGTTGCTTCTGAAGGTACGTTAATGTTCGCATTTGTCGCTCAATGAACATTCATCCCACCGCGGTGATCGATACGGAGGCGGAAATCGGTCCGGATGTCGTCATTGGTCCGTATTGCGTGATCGGACGGGAGGTCACGATCGGCGCGGGTTGTTGGCTGCAAAACCATGTCATCGTATGCGGTCCTGTGAAGGTAGGAGCCGGAAACCGGTTTCATGCGTTCTGTTCTATCGGGCAACAGACGCAAGACCTGAAATACCAGGGCGAGCCGACATATTTGGAGATCGGCGACGAAAACTGTTTTCGCGAATTTGTGACAGTCAATCGTGCTACGGCGGTTGGATCGGTCACTCGAGTCGGCAACCGTGGGAATTTTCTAGCTTATAGTCATATCGCTCATGACTGCGTGGTGGAAGACGACGTAATCTTCTCTAACAACGGCACGCTGGCAGGTCACGTGTTAGTTCAGGAGTATGCGATTATCGGCGGGTTAACAGCGATTCATCAGTTTTGCCGGATCGGTAAACATGCCATCACGGGCGGATGCTCGAAGATCGTTCAAGATGTGCCTCCGTTCATGATCGCAGATGGAAATCCGGCGGTGGTTCGCGGTATAAACGTTGTCGGACTCGAACGACGGGGCGTTTCCGCAGAAATAATCCGGATCCTCAAGGAATCGTACCGGATCGTGTACCGATCCAATCTGAACACGAAGCAGGCAGTAGAAGAACTGGAGAACAATTTCCCGGGCGTCGTTGAAGTGCGTGAGCTGATTGGTTTTATCGAAACGAGTCAGAGAGGGATTGTGAGGTAAGAGAGGTCTCTAATCGTCCCCGTTCTCGGCCTTTGGTTTGAGGCGTTGCACCGAGACAGACCGTGAACGCAGGAAGGCAACCGGGCGCTCAGGCGTGTACCGGGGATACACATTTGTTCGCGTTTATGGACCTGCCAAGAGGTCGAGGACGAGAACGATTGGGGAAGGAAGCATGCAGGAAAAGCCGCACCCCCATTGATATCTCGAGGCCCTCCAAATCGCGGTTCAGACTACGCAAAAGTCGCCACTTAAACCCGGCCCAAAAATTGTGACTAAAATCCCTTTCAAAACTTACCGGTCCAACTCAGATCTCTCGTCGTCGTCCTTCGTTCTCGGAAATCCTGGGGTGGGGATCGAAAAGGCCGTGATCGATAGAACCGACCGGCTGATACCACTCACGTGCATGGAGGTCGAGGACGAGAACGACGACGAGGACGAGAACGATTGGGGAAGGAAGCATGCAAGCAGGAAAAGCCGCACCCCATCTCTAGTCGACGGGGCCGCGCTTTGACTATGAGCTGATCCGCATCGAAAGTGGGCGTCTTGACCACGCCCGCACATTCTTCGCCCGCCCGATTAAGAGCCGCTGACCCTCTCGCGCAGATTGATTCGCTGCGACGACCATTGAGCGAATGGCTTCTGCTGCTGATGCTGGCAGCGGTCCAGTTCACTGTTGCTGTTGACTTTGTCATTATGATGCCCCTAGGACCGCAGTTGATGCGCATCTTTGGCATCGATACACCCGCTTTTAACTTCGCGGTGTCAGCCTATGCCGGAGCGGCAGGAGTATCGGGACTCGGTGCGGCATTCTTTCTCGATCGATTCGATCGGAAGACCGCGCTGCTGATGATCTACGCCGGTTTTACTATTGGCACTCTGCTCTGCGCACTCGCTACGACATACGAAACGCTGGTGTTCGCCCGTGCCTTGGCCGGATTTTTTGGTGGAATTGTCGGCGGCATCAGTCTTGCGATGGTGGGTGATCTCGTCCCAGACGCGCGCCGAGGGTCGGCGGTGGGAACCGTGATGTCCGCTTTTTCCGTCGCGCAGGTCGCGGGAGTACCTTTAGGCCTGTATTTTGCCGACAAGCTTGGCTGGCATGTTCCCTTTCTCCTGCTGGCTGGTCTCAGCGGTATCATTTGGATTTTCGCTATCGTGCGATTGCCGAAGGTCGGCGGCCATCTGCAGACGAGCCGAGGCGAAACGCCGTTGCGCCGATTCCTGGGTATCCTGGCCAACGCAAATCATCTCCGAGCGTTGGCATTGATGTCGGTGATCACCTTCGGCGGATTCATGATCATACCTGACCTGGCCAACTATCTGATCTCCAACGTTCGATTGAATAGCGGAGAGCTGCGATGGGTCTACTTGATCGGCGGAGCTACGACGCTCTTTACCATGAACGCCGTTGGTCGATTGGCTGATCAGTTCGGCCGAATGAGGATCTTCACTATCATGATGTTTTCTTCGATCGTCGCAGCATTTGTGTCGACCCATTTGCCTGTCGTGCCAGCCACTGTCGCCGTCGCGTCTTCGACGTTTTTCATGATCTCAATGACGGGCCGGTTTGTTCCTGCTATGGCGATGATCACCAGCAGCGTAGAGCCCGA
>DASZGG010000192.1:0-4413 GCA_035939025.1 Chthoniobacterales bacterium
CGCATCGTCCGGCGTGATGCGGCCGTCGGTCCAAATCTCCAAAATCAGCTTATCGTAGTCGGTGCGCTGACCGACCCGGGTGTTTTCGACGTTATACTTGACGCGAATCACTGGTGAAAAAATCGAATCAATCGGGATAACACCGATCGGCATATCCGTACGCTTGTTCTCGTCTCCAGAGAAAAATCCGCGTCCAACCCGAACGTCGAACTCTGCTTCAAATTTCTGCTTCTTGTCGAGCGTGCAGATCACCTGATCGGTGTTAAGCACTTCGATACCCTGGATCGTTTGAATATCGCCAGCGGTGATCTGCCCCTCCCTATTCACGTTGATTGTGACCGTGCGCGGTTCGTGATCGAGAGCCTTGAACTTGATCTTCTTCAAATTGAGGATCATGTCGGTCACATCCTCCACGACCCCCGGGAGGGATGCGAACTCGTGTTGTGCACCGGTAATCCGAACAGAAGTTATCGCCGCTCCTTCCAGAGAGGACAAAAGAACCCGGCGCAAAGAGTTGCCAACCGTATGGCCATAGCCTGCCTCAAATGGTTCAGCGATA
Organism: Chthoniobacterales bacterium; assembly: GCA_035939025.1. GTDB lineage: Bacteria > Verrucomicrobiota > Verrucomicrobiia > Chthoniobacterales > JAFAMB01 > JAFAMB01. The sequence goes on from DASZGG010000192.1 coordinate 560, forward strand.
AATTTGGCGTAAGTTTCAGTTGCCCCGACCTCGTCTTTGCTGAGGCTCTTGGGCATCTCGAAACGTCCTAAACGAACGGGCATATGCATATTATGTAATCTCTGCCGGGTTACCCCTGGCGCGTGCGGTTAACGACCAAGCGGCCGAAACCCAGGGACCAACGGCATTTTCTGTGTCGCGCGGAGCCGGGAATCAGCCATAGGGAACAGGAGATGTCAAGGTGAAATCCAGCCAGGCATACGTACCGTCTCGCGCCTGATAGTTATGTTGCGGCACGGTCAATTGCCTGTTTTTCGAGCGGCGAGCGGGCTCCACCCGGCGGCTTCTTCTTGGTCGCATCATACCGCTGCGGCGATCGCCTCCCCCATATCTTGTGTCAACGCAGTTCCGCCCATATCCGGGGTCTTAGGTCCGTTTGCCAGGACTTTCTCAATCCCCTGCAACACCGCGTCAGCGGCATCTTGCTCGCCAAGATGCTCGAGCATCATCGCTCCGGACCAGATCTGAGCAATCGGATTCGCAATCCCCTTCCCTGCAATGTCCGGCGCTGAACCATGTACCGGCTCGAACATCGACGGAAATGTTCGTTCGGGATTCAGGTTGGCAGATGGAGCAATGCCGATCGTTCCGGTGCAGGCCGGTCCAAGATCCGAGAGGATATCTCCGAACAGATTCGAACCAACGACGACATCAAACCAGTCGGGATGCAGAACGAAGTGGGCGGTCAGGATATCGATATGAAACTGGTTTGTCTTAATCCGCGGAAATTCCGCACTGATCGCCCTGAAGCGCTCGTCCCAAAACGGCATAGTTATTGTAATTCCGTTCGATTTTGTGGCGGAAGTCACCAGCTTTTTGGTCCGTTTGGTGGCGATCTCGAATGCGTATCGTAAAATTCGATCGACTCCCCGGCGCGTAAATATTGATTGCTGGGAAGCCAGCTCAAACTCTGTGCCTTCGTACATCCGCCCTCCGACAGACGAGTATTCTCCCTCGTTGTTCTCCCGAACGATGATAAGATCGATATCGCCAATGTTGCGATTCCGCAACGGGGATTGAATTCCTGGCATCAGTCGCACTGGTCGAACATTGGCGTACTGCTCGAATGCGCGCCGAATCGGGATCAGGAGCCCCCAGAGGGAGACATGATCGGGGACACCCGGGAACCCGACCGCTCCGAGGAAAATCGCGTCATGATGGCGGATCTGCTCGAGGCCATTCTCCGGCATCATCCGGCCTGTTTCCTTGTAGTAGGCGCAACTCCATGGAAATTGTTCCCAATCAAGCTGAATGCCGGCTTTCTTACCGGCAGCATCGAGGACCCTCATCCCTTGCGGGACGACCTCCTTACCAATTCCGTCACCCTGAATTGTGGCAATTCGATATTTCTTCATTCGATCTCAAAATAGAGATAACGGATGAGTCTGCCCGGTGCAACGGACCGAGCTCTCGCACAATCCGGCGAAACGACGTAACTTGGAGAAACTGGCACTCTTTTCGTTCATGCACTCCCTCGCCGAAGTTTTTATTTACGACGCCATCAGGACGCCGCGTGGCCGCGGCAAGCCGACAGGCAAGCTCCATACGCAGACGCCGCTCAGCCTGGTCAGTAGTCTTCTGAAGGAACTTAGCCGCCGGTATCCACGGATCGATCAAACTACGGACGAGATCATTCTCGGATGCTGCGAACAGTTTAACGATCAGGGGGGCAACCTTGCCAGGTCGAGCGCATTGGAAGCCGGTTACCGGGTGACTACACCAGGGTTTATGGTCTCAAGATTCTGCGGATCCGGCTTGGACGCCGTCAACACCGCGGCCGCGAAGCTGATGGCGGGACAGGCTGATGTCATTGTCGCGGGCGGGGTCGAAATGCTTTCGTTAGTTTCCATTTTCGGTTCAGGAGGTCCGATGAGCTCTGACGTGTCATTCAAGGATGCTGTCGTCCAGATTCCGCAGGGGCTTTCGGCGGATCTGATCGCGACTTTGTACGGATACAGCAGGAGCGATGTCGACGCACTGGGTGCCGCATCACAACAGCGCGCAAATGCGGCGTGGGCCAAGGGTTGGTTCAACAACTCGGTCGTACCGATCAGGAATGGGGGCAAAGACCCGATACTCGCTAGCGACGAATTGGTGCGCGAGAATGTAACAACCGAGAGTTTGGCGAAACTATCACCAGCTTTCGAACGGACCGGGGAAGATTACAGCCAGTACATCCGATTTCGGTATCCGCAGGTCTCAAGAATTCGTCACGTTCATCACGCTGGAAATTCTTCCGGGATTGCGGATGGCGCGGCAGTGGTGTTGATGGGGAATCGGCAGATCGGTGAAGAGCTGGAACTCAAGCCCAAAGCCAAAATCGTATCCACTGCGAGCGCGGGCGACGATCCCTGCATCATGCTGACAGCTCCGGCAGCCGCTGCCCGAAAAGCTCTTGATCGAGCCGGACTCACCATGGCCGATATTGACCTTTTTGAGGTCAATGAGGCATTTGCATCGGTCGTCTTGTACTTCATGGAAAAAACGAAGGCGTCATTCGAAAGAATAAATGTCGCCGGCGGCGCGATAGCGATGGGCCACCCAGTTGGCGCGACCGGCGCAATCCTGATTGGAACGTTGGTGGATGAAATGTGTAGGCGAAACCTCGAGCACGGCGTCGTTACAATGTGCACGGGCTTAGGCATGGGGGTTGCAACGGTTGTTAAGTGCTTATGAATTCCGAAGGCATCGCTCGGATTATCTGCGAACTGCCGTTGGACTCGCAGCTTGCTGACGGTATCGAAGCCGCGCTAGCAAATCCCAAGACAAGCGTTTTATTGATCGAATTTCATACGCGACCCGACAGCGAAAGGATCGAGGTCGAGCAGATTCTTGCAGAAGACCCGCTCATCGGTCGTCTGCGTGGCCTGCTCCGGCAGATGGAGCAGGGACTTAAGCCGATCGTTGCGCTCGTCTTCGAATCGCTCGGCGGACTACAGCTTGAGATTGCATTGGCGTGCCATGCCCGATTTGCAAGCAGCCGAACCATCAAACTCGGCTTTCCTTGGCTAAAGTATGGTCTGATGCCGATCGTGGGAGGCACCCAACGGCTGCCTCGGCTCTGTGGGATCGGATTGGCGGCACGAATGGTCTTACAGAGCGAGAGAGTGGCTGCTGCGGAAGGCGCTGCCGCGGGATTGATTGAGTTGAGCCATCATAGCTTGCCCGAGGCGGCTCTCGAGTGGACAAAAGCGCATCCAGAGCCAAGGCAGCCTTGGGACCAGGTTCCTCAGGAGCTGTCTGCGGCTTATTCTCAAAGCTCGTCGAATCGCCTGATCCTCGAGAAGATTTACCTCAAGCTTCGGCGTCGCGTCACTCCTGAGGAAACGGCTCCGACAGCCATTCTCAGATGTCTCCAGGATGGGCTCGAACGTTCGATTGACGCCGGTATTCGCCTGGAAGCGGAACAGTGGTCGTTGGTTCGCCATTCGCGATCAACAGTGAGCCGGGTGAATACTCTGCATGTCGCAAGGCAAAAGGCGATTGGCAGAATCGCCAATCAACCGGTTTCGATCAAATGTCTTGGAGTGCTAGGAGGAGGTTTGATGGGCACCGGGATCGCCTACACCGCAGCTCGCGCCGGCTGTGAGGTAGTTCTCGTGGACAATTCGCAGACAGCTCTCGACGTTTCTTTTGATCGAACACGGAAGATTGCGCAACAAGATGCCGATTCCGATATGCTGAAAAATCATGCACCGGCCGACGTGCTGAACCGGATTCATCGATCGCTCGAGATTGGCGCTCTGGCGCGCTGCGATTTTATCGTCGAAGCGATTTTCGAGCGTGAAGTTTTGAAAAAGGCGATGCTCGCGGCC
>DASZGG010000193.1:0-4402 GCA_035939025.1 Chthoniobacterales bacterium
CGTTGAATAGTCTCCTGGAGGAGGACAATTTTCACGATACAGTGCAACGTGACAGCAAGAAGGGCTTTCAGTTAGTACGATCTGCCTCCCATCTCCATGGGGAGAAGCTCGCTCTGGCGATCCTCGCGCGCCAGATTGCCACCTTCTTAGTTGAGGCCAACTTGAACTACCTCCATCGATGCGCGAACACCACCACGTGCACGCTCTATTTCTATGACACCACGAAAAACCATCGGAGGCGGTGGTGCAGCGTGTCGGCCTGTGGGAACCGACACAAAGTAGCGGCGTTTCGCAAGCGGCAGGTAATAGCCAAAAACTAACTAACCCGCAATAAGCTCGTCGAATCTTGAAGCGTGTGATTTTTGCGGGTTAGCCTTCATTTGGCACAACGAGTGCCGGATCCAGCTTCCCATCAATGGCGTCGAGACAATTCCTCGCTGCCACTACGTCCATCCGCTGTACGCATTCTCCCGTGAGCGCCGCCGCGTGCGGTGATAGGATCACATTTTCCAATCCAAGCAGCGGGTGATTCGGCGGGAGTGGCTCCTCATTGAACACGTCCAGCCCGGCCCCTCGAATCAACCCCATCCGTAAGGCGTTTACCAGGTCATCCTCGTCAACCACTCCGCCGCGTGCGGTAGAAATTACAAATGCAGTCGACTTCATCGCCGCGAGCTCTTTGCGGCCGATCAAACCAGCGGTCTGATGGACCAACGGCACATGTACACTTAAAAAATCACAGATCGCCAATCCGTCCAAGAGATCCATGACTGGCTCAACCCGAAATTCACCGAATACCGTCTCCGGAACTAACGGATCATAAACCGCAACGCGCATGCCAAAGGCCGTCGCGCGAACAGCGACAGCGCGGCCAACCCGGCCAAAGCCGACCAGCAACAATGTCTTACCAAGCAAATCCATCGCGAGCATGCTTTCTCGAAATCGCCAATTACCAGCCCTGGTTGCCCGGTCGTAGGCAAACGTCTGTTTGGCAAGGGCGAGTATGAAACAGAGCGTATGCTCGGCCACCGTAGTGGCATTGGCCGAACCAACGATTGTCAGCGGAATCTTGCGTCGGCGTAAAGCTGCCAGGTCAATGTTGTCGTAGCCCACACCGCGTCGCGAAACCACCTTTAGTACTCGTGCAGCTTCAATGATTCTTTCAGTGATCGGTGTTGTGCCAACCAGAATAGCGTCGACGTCAGGGACTAGGTCAATCAGATCTTCCTCGCTAGGTCGATTCTGGCAACGGTCAATCGCGACATCGTTGCGTTGAGTCAGAAGATCCACCCCAACCTGCTGAATTGGGTCAGTCACCAAGACCTTGGATACCTTAGGCATGGTTCGACCGATCAGTCAGTATGGTCCGCTCTGAGTTAAAGGTGCTTTGCCTGCCGAAGGACCGCGCCCCATCGTCTGTAGAACTTCTGAGACCTTCGCGATCAGCAGACGGACATCGCTGCCCACCGTGACGAATTGGAAACCTTGCCGAATCATCTTTTGCGCATTGTCTGTGGAAGCCGTGTGAATTCCGGCCACAATTTTTTTCTTCCGCGCCCGAGCCACGATGTACTCAATGGCTTTGAGGACGTCTTCTTCGATCGGATCAAGCCGCGGTTCGCATCCAAGCGCTAACGCGAGATCCGCCGGACCGACGTATATTGCGTCTAGTCCTTCGACCGAAAGAATCTCATCAAGATTATCAAGTCCGGAGCGAGTCTCGATCATTGCCATAGTAGTAATTGTCCGATTCGCGTTGGCAACGTAGTCTGACCCGGCATAGATGTTCGCCCGAATCGGTCCACAGCTTCGTATGCCTGCGGGCGGGTAGCGGCAGGCAGCCACGAACTCGTGCGCTTCCGCGGCAGAATTGATCATCGGACAAATCACACCGTAAGCACCGGCATCCAAGACTTTCATGATGATAGCCGGATCCAGCCATGGAACCCGTACGAACGGTACCGTCCGGGTTGTCGAGATCGCCTGGAGCATGCCTACCGCGTTCTGATAGTCGATCAAGCCGTGTTGGAGATCGATCGTCAGCGAGTCCCATCCTTGATGGGCCATCACTTCAGCCGAGAAAGACGCTGGCAGACTTAGCCAGCCATTGACCGCGTATCCATCCTGTTGCCACAAAGTTCTCAATAAATTCTCGCGCATAGCAAAATTTCAATTTGAGGAGTTTGGCGGCTCGAGTGTTTCTTTCCGGGATTCTCGCAGATTTGCATCCCAAAGTCACCCTCTCAAAATTCTTAATTCCCGAAATACCTGGCGTGGGATTGCTCAGTGGACGAGACTAGGCCAGCCGTATGTCAAGCTGTCCTATTTCATTGTCGAGTGACCGAGAAAAGCCGATGGCACTCCTCCGCTCGCTGGGAAATCACCTTTCAGAGTTTGACAGATAAACTCAGCTCTCGGATTTTCGGAACCGTTGTCGCGTATTTTTTAGCAACCTGAAAAAAATGTCCAATTTAGTCGTCGACGAGGAAAAACGCCATCTCCTGAACGCTCCCTACAAGATTCATTCAAGCTCGAAATTGTTTATTGTCTTGCTCGCCGCGGTGGTGATGTTGCCTTCGCTTTCAATTGATTCATGTCTCGCGTCCCTGCCGAACATCGGCTTCTCGCTACACGCCCAACCCGCTGCGACCGCATTGATTCTCAGTTTGTTCATGGCCGGCTTTGCGGTCGGTCACATAATTTTCGGACCTTTATGTGATCGCTTGGGTCGCAGACCCACTCTTTTGATCGGGTGCGCCGTGTTCACCATTGCTGCCTTTGGATGCGCCATTGCGCCTTCCGTCCAAATCTTGGTATTTTGCCGTTTCCTTCAAGGAATCGGCGCTTCTGCGGGGCCCGTCATTTCCTTCGCGATTGTCCGCGATCTGTTTGTCGGCTCCGCCGCCCGAAAGCGCTTTGCCTATGTTGGGGTGGTCGCAACGCTGGCTCCGATTGTTGCTCCAACTCTGGGCGGCTTGATTTCAAGTTGGGCAGGTTGGCGGGCGGTCTTCTACTTTCTTGCCATAGGCGGCATTCTGCTGGGTATTGTCATTGTTCTTGGTCTCGAAGAATCCATTGTTCGCCGCGATAAGCGGGCCCTTTTCGTCAGTAATCTTTGTGCGAATTACTGGCGCGTGATTTCGCGTCGAGACTGTCGAACGTATGTAATCATCGGGGGGCTGAGCTTTGGCGGGCTTTTTGCCTACGTTTCGGGATCGGCCTTTGTTTTCATAGAGATATTCAAACTCGACCAGCGTGCGTTTGGAGCACTCTTTGCTCTAAATGCCTTGGGAATAGCCCTTGGGGCACTGACAACCGGCCGGCTGAGCGGCACCCCGGCGAAGCGAATGATTTCAATAGGGTTGACGATCGGTCTGGCCGCCAGCGCAATGCTTGTCTTGTTGACCGTTGTTCACGCCATCACACCGCTCTCGGCCATGCCGTTTCTGATGCTCAGTACATTCTCTATCGGTATCGCTACTCCAAACGTGGTGCATGGTACGTTGGAACCGGTGCCCGAAATCGCCGGAGTGGCCTCATCCCTGTTCGGTAGCGCAAGAATGATAGCCGGAGCTATCTCCACTGAAGTGGTGGCATTCTGGTATAATGGTACACCGATGGCCATGACCGGTGCCATGTTGCTGTTTGCGGCTTCTGCGTTCGGATTTTGGCTCCTTTCTCTCCGTTTTCTAAATGATGGTCCGCAGGCAGCGTGGCAGCACGGCGTAGAAAATTCTTTTGTTAACCATTAGTACATCGTCTCATAAGATTGCCCGGCTGTTGGCGTGTGTGGCATTGGTAGATGCGGTCCCGCGCGACCGGCGTTGAAGGACTCGATGCGAGAGGGGAGAAAGGCTCGCACGGAGGGCACGGAGCCACGGAGGATTTTTAGCCATTGATCAATCGCCTGATGCCGGTTTTAAGCCGTGCTTCACCAAAATTACTCCGTGAACACCGTGACCTCCGTGCGAGCTTTTCTTCTTCTTCTTTTCGGAGCTACGCCCTTCACCATTGTTTCCGCGGACCTCGCTGTTTTCAGAAAAGCTTTCTAACCCGCAAAGAGCTCGTCGCTCCGGCTTTCGTGTGATTCGCGGGTTAGTTAGCACCCCGTAATAACTCTTTCGCATGTTCCAGTGCCGATTTCGTTTTGCCCCCTAACATGCGCGCCAGCTCCTCTACTCGGTTCTCTCCCACCACCTCGGTAAGCGAGGTCCGAGTGCGACCGTCGGTTACCGCCTTGCTCACGTAGAAATGACGGCTCGCCGCCGCCGCCACCTGCGGCATATGGGTGATGGCGAGCACTTGTCGACTTCCACCAAGTGAACGCATTTTCGTTCCGATCGAGTGCGCAATCTCGCCCCCGACATTCGCATCGATCTCGTCAAACACCAGAAGACCGACA
>DASZGG010000194.1:0-6165 GCA_035939025.1 Chthoniobacterales bacterium
CTCTCTCAGCATCTTCTGCGGCGTCTCCCATACCAACCCCTGCATCGTTCTGGGGATGGCTGCCAGCCGGGCTCAAAGCTCAACCACCACTCACGATCGGCGCCGGTGCCGCCTTGCTGCTCGTTCTGGTTCTTGTACTCGCGTTGGTCGTTCGCGCAGTCAAAAAGCCGAAACCAGGCCTCGTCGATGATACCACCATGGTCTTATCGGAATCGTCGCCACCTGTTACAGAGGTGACGAGCGTGCCGGAACGCCTCGCACCTGTCCTGGCCTGGCTTGTTAGCTTGGATGCAGATTCGACGCGTCATCCGATCACGAAAACAGCCGTGCGCATCGGCCGCAAACAGGACAACGACCTTGTGATGAAGAACGACAGCGTTTCCAGCCATCATGCCGAAATTCTCAAGCGGGGAGACAAGTTCATCATCGCCGACCTGGGCGCCTCGAATGGGGTTTTTGTAAGTGGTAAGCGCGTTGAGAAAATCGCCCTTGAAAACGGCGACATTATCGAACTAGGCGAAGTCCGCCTTCGATTCATGCTAAATCAATCCGACGAATAAGAGAGTGAAAATCCTGACTATCGGACGCAAAGGAACGGATGTTGTGCTCGAAGATGCCAACAATCAAATCAGCCGCCTGCACGCGGAGCTGACGATCACTGATACTGGCAATTACTACCTGGTGGACTGTGGCAGCAGCAATGGGACTTCGATTAAACGTGAAAACACGTGGAAACTAATAAAACAGGAATTTGTGAACAAAGATGATCAAGTCCGGTTCGGCGGCCACTATTCGATCACCGTTCGCGAACTGCTGCGCAAAGTATGAACCACTGATTTAGTTCCATTGGCTTCCGTCGAAGTTGTGATTACTACCCATACACCACTCAAGGACGACACGTATAAACCAACCCCAAACACCACGCACCATCATGAGCGAAGAAGATGACAAAACACGCATAGTCCGTCCTCTTGACCAACTCCAGAGGCCGATAACTCCAGAACCAAGCGATATCGATCCTACCCGGAAGATCGATCGGGAAGAGGTTGCGGATACCCGAACGATCAAGCCCATTCGCGCGGCAGATGAAGGAAAGACAGTGTTGTTCCGTCCCTCGCCGAACCGGCCGACAGGAGACACCACTACGAGCCCGTCGACACCGCGGGCTGAGCCCGCGGATGCGATCGCCGACCCAGTGGTCGGGTGGCTCGTCGTTGTCAAAGGCCCGGGCCGCGGCAATGCCGTTCGTCTAGGCTATGGCTGGAACAGCATCGGCAGGGACCCGAGCCAGCGCGCCTCTCTGAACTTCGGAGACCCTCAGATCTCTCGGCTCAACCACGCAAAACTCCTCTACGAGCCTCGTTCCAGGAAGTTCTCACTGACACTCGGCGAAGGCACCAATCCCACCTACGTCAGGGGCGATGTACTGCTTGCACCCACCGAACTCAAGAGCGGTGACCGAATACAGATAGGAGATACAGAGCTGCTGTTTGTGGCCCTCTGCAGTGAGAGTTTTGAATGGCAGGATAATGCATGAAGCCCGAAACGGATTTCGCAGGCAGGCAGGTCGCCGGTTCCCGTGAGTCACAGGATGACTATTACGGATTCTGTCCTTTGGCGGCTGACGCAGATGGCTTTGACGGTCTCCTGTTGGTCATGGCAGACGGCATGGGCGGCTATGCCGGCGGCTCATTGGCAAGCCGTGTAGTGGTGGAAGCCTTCGTGGAAAACTTTTGCTTTTGCCGAGGCGGCATACCAGAGCGCCTCCTCAGTTCGTTGCGAGCCAGCGAACGGCGACTCCTCGCAGAGATCGAGCGTCAGGATGAGAGTCTCAGCCAGATGGGTTCCACTCTCGTTGGCGCCGTCTGGACGCCCGGCGCATTGCAATGGGTGAGCGTCGGTGATACCGGACTCTATCTTTACCGTGAAAGAAGGGTGAAGCGCCTTAATGCCGACCACTCCATGGCACCGGTGCTGGAGGCCCAGGCTGCCCGTGGTGAGATCACCGCAGAGCAAGCGGCCCACCACCCGGACCGAAATGCACTCCGGTCAGCCATCGCAGCCGAACCACTTGAGATCTACGAGCTCCGGGAGGTGCCATTCGAATTAGCGACGGGAGACATCATTTTGGTGGCCACGGATGGACTGGCATCCCTCACCCCGGAGGTGCTTACGGCCAAACTCGAACTAAATGCCGATGAGTCAGCCGATCGAATCGCGGCCGCACTTCTCATTGCCGTTAACGAGGCCCGCAAGGAAAAGCAGGACAATGCGACGGTGGCGGTGATCCGAAATTCCTTTACTGCAAAATGAACGATAACAAAAGAAAGAAATGTCTGATATGAGGCGCCTTGGCATTATTTTGGCAGTCGCCAGTTTACTCGCTTCGGCGACATTGTTTGGAGCCTGGTTCTTGCGCCAACAGGGACAAGGCCAACTGGTTTGGGATAAGCCGACGGTTAAAAAATCGATCCAGACCTTTGCCTACAAGGTTTACGGAAATTCCCGCTTGCAGAACGGGCGCTATTTCATGAGCAAGATGGTGTTCCGGAACACGGGGAACAAACCGGTCACGGATTTTTCCGTTAGTTACCAGGTTCCAGGCTACATCGACTGGACCACTCCTGAGGCTCTGGCACAGATCCCGCCGGGTCACACCGTTATCAAATGTTTTTATCCGGAGTTCCCGATGAAGGTAACCCAAATCAAAAACGACACTCCGTCGGTTCTTGAAACCAGAATCCGCTGGAATGACGGGAGTAGTCCAATGCATGAGGATGTGGTGCGCGAAGAATTCGTCTTTCGCGGAGTTAACGAGATCGAGTGGACCGACCTGCCCACGAATGAACTCGTGACCTGGTTCGACTTGAATGTAAATAGCGACCTTCTGGCGGCGATGGTGACGCCAAACGATCCAGTGGTCACCGAGTTCGCCGCGGCGATAACCGCGAAACTCGGCGGTGCCATAGCCGGTGCGGGAGGCCCTGACGATGCCGTCCTAGTAATGCGCGGGCTGTACAGTTATATGACCGAAACTGGGATGCGTTACGCCGGAGGGATGGGATTCCCGGAAAAAGTTGGCGACACGATCACTGAGGTCCAAACCGTCCGGTTGCCTCGCGATGTCATTATTAGCAACAATGGGCTTTGCATTGAGTTGGCGCTGCTCTGGGCCTCTGTACTCGAACATCTCGGGATTCACTCGTACGTGATTCTGGTTCCTGGCCACGCCTTCAGCGTTGTCGATTCGAAAGGCCAGTATTTTCCTATCGAATGCACGGCGATCACGCCGAAAGCGGTTGGAGCGGACCGTCCTGTTACGTTCGAAGAGGCTAACAACATGGCGAAAAAGGAGTTGGATCGAGCGATAAATGAGACCGGCGATTTCAAGGCAGTCGACGTGCAGGAATTGCAACTCGCCGGTATTCAGCCGCCTGAATTGCCGGACATCAACATTGATCAAGTGAAACACATCATCGCCGAACGCAACGCGCCACGGTTCTTCAGAAAATGACTGATCGAAATTTGATGTTCTTATTTCTGCCGATGCGCTTATCCATTTTCATCTTACTGCTCACGGTTTTTCTCGGAGTTCGTTGCGTGAAGGCGGAGACTCTACATAAGGAAATACAGGTCGATCTCGACCCGGTCGGAGACGGGACGGTGGTAGAGAAAGAGCGCTATCCGGCACACGCCTGGCTCGTCTGGAAAAGGAACACCGGTGAGCATCCCGATCTGGTGGTCCGAGATAAGAGGCGCGAGTACGCCGCCTGGGAATTTTACGATTTTTCGTTTTCCGAAGACGAAGTGACCCGCACTTCGGAATCGAAGATGAAAGTGCGCGCCCTCGCCCAGATCCTCAACGACGGAAATTACACGTTGGATAAGTTGATAAGCGGACTGCATCTCGTTACCAACAATGGAAACGAATGGATATTCAGCGGTAGTACCGGCATCAACTCTTCGCAGTCGAATGAAGAGGAACAGACCGTTCACATCAACTTGCCGGCCGGCGCCTTCCAAGCCCATATTGTTAGTCCGGACAGCAGCCAGACTGAGTTAGTCTACTCCCTGCCGAGACCGGCTTCAAAATCCTCATCGCTTCTGCTGCTGGCTAGCGGGATTGGCGCGTTTGGCGTGATCATGATGGGGGTCTCGTTACGATCGCGGAAGCCTGTTCGGCATTTGCAGCCGCTCTCCATCAAGACCGTTTCGCCGCCGGCGCTGCCAGTCGGCAGCAAATGGCAGTTGGTCGGTCGCACACCTGGAGGACGCACCCTGCGACTGGAGATCACGGCTGCGATGTTTGCCAGCAGTGGCAATCGTCTTGTGCTGGGACGCACCGCAGAGTTGTGCCATGTGGTCGTCGACGATGGCAGTGTGTCCAAGCAACACGCCCAGATCCGGAGCGAGGGTGGCAACCTCATGGTGGCTGACCGCAATTCCTCTAACGGCACAGCCGTCAATGGACAGTTTAACGCGCGTCCATTCGATGAAGTTCCCCTCAAAGACGGGGATACGCTCACTCTTGGGGAGGTGAAGCTGGATTTTACCACGGGCTGACTCGTATCAATGTCATCGCAAGCGTAACCTCCTCGATGCGGAAAACATGCAGGTTGTGCCACCAAAATGAGCCCTCCCCTCTCGGCGCACAGACCTCTACCGCCGGGATACATTCTGGATGTCTACCAGTTCGAGCAAGTGCTCGGCAACGCCGGCGCCTTCGGCATCACATATACCGCGTGGAATCTTAGGGGCGGGCCGAAGATGGCCATCAAAGAGTTGTTTCCATCCGATTACGTAATCAGGGATGCGACTGGTCACGTGGTCGTGCAGACCACCTCTGACGAGCAAAACTTCATTGAAGCGATGCGGATGTTTCGACGGGAAGCGGATATTCTCTCCCGGGTGAACCACGAAAATGTTGTCAAAGTGTTTGATTACCTTGAGGCAAATGGGACGGGCTACATGGTCATGCAATACGAGGAGGGTTACGACCTCCGCCGTCATCTGGAGAGACAAAAACCGTACCGGCTCAACGAGAACGAGCTGAAAAAGCTGCTTATGCCGTTGCTGGATGGCCTGGAAGCGGTACATGATCTCAACTATCTGCACCGGGATATCAAGCCCTCCAACATCTACCTTACCCGAGGCCACAAGCCGTTGCTCCTGGATTTTGGCGCCGCTCGTCAGATGGTCGTAAGTCGGAGCCGGCCCGTAGAACAAATATTGACTCCTCCCTACGGTGCCATTGAGCAATACGGTCAAGCCTCGCCGCAGGGTCCATTCACCGACATCTACGCCATCGGGGTGGTTCTTTTCACGGCGATGCTGGCCGGGGAAAGGTTTCCTAATGCGCCTGACCGCCTCGGCCGGGACCCGTTTGTACCGATGTCGCAGCGTTTGCGAGGCCAGGAGTATTCGGGAGAGTTCCTCGCCGCAATTGATTGGGCGCTTAAACTTCGGGCGGAACATCGCCCACAGAGTATCCGCGCCTGGCGTCAGGACCTGACTCGTCGAGGATCTTTCGCGCAGAAATCGCAACCCTCATCTGGCCCGGACCCTTCGATTGCTTCGTCGGCCAAGCCTGAAAGTTGGCTCCATTTTTGGAAAAAATATCGGGTTATCTTCTTGGTCCTGGCCGGGATTATCTTCCTCGCAATCGTTATTGCATGGATCCTATCCTCGGTGCCCTGATGACCTCTTTTTCGTTATGCGGAACGCCACGCGCCAGAAGTTGAAAAAAGAGATAAACCGCAGATTCCACAGAAATCGGTGGTTTCAAATTCGGAATTTAGGTTTAACGGTCCCTCTCAATCGCGATGCCTAAGTCGGTTCTCATTGTAGGGTGCGGCTTTGTAGGTCTTCCCCTTGCCCGGGATTTCGCAGTCTCCGGCTGGGAGACATATGCGACGGTGGCGTCAGAAGCATCCATGGCAAAATTGCACGGTGAATCGTTTCGCGCTGATGCCCTGGATATCAGGGATGAGGCGAGTTTTCGCCATCTTGCAAGACGCAATTTCGACGTTGTCATTCATTGTGCTAGTTCCGGACGTGGAGGTGCGGCGGATTACGAGTCGGTTTTCTTTTTAGGCGCACGCAACCTGATGGCCAATTTGCAGTGCGACCGCTTCATCTTTACCAGTTCCACCTCCGTGTACAGCC
>DASZGG010000195.1:0-5828 GCA_035939025.1 Chthoniobacterales bacterium
ATCGGACTGAGCCAGATCAAAAAGCTTCTGAACGGTCCGGGCACTCCCCGAGGCGACCAAGGAGCCCACATCGATATACCGCGCGGTAATCGTGCCGGCGAACGGGGCCCGAATTTGCTCAAAGGCTTTCATGTCCTGCGCACTCGTCAACGATGCGGCCGCGTTATCTCGGGTTGCCTTCTGGACCTGTTCGGTTGCCAGCACCGTGTCGAGTTCTTGCTGCGAGTTGACATGATTTTGGTACAACTGTTGAGAACGCGCCGAATTGGTTTGGGCCAGCGTGAGATTAGCCTGAGCAAGTTCCAACTGGGCCTGTGCCATGCGAAGACTTGCATCGATCTGTGGGGCTTCGATATCCGCCAGGACCTGCCCTTGCTGCACATGGTCGCCGATATCCACGTACCACTTCTTGATATATCCATCGACTCGAGAGTAGATGGATGTCATCTGGTTAGCTTCCACGTTACCCGGAAGAACTAGTTCGGGTGCACTTGATGTTTGCGTCGGCTCCACCACGGTGACCGTCGTCTTTCCCGCCGCCGCAGCGACCGCTGCGAGTTGTTTGGTATTCTGGACTCTTGGTTGGATAGCCAGAAAATAGATGGCAACACTGACCGCAATGATAAGGACTGCCGCTACCAAAACCTTCAGGATTGTGCCAGGACGCCTCGCCCGGATGGACTCCTGATTTCCTGACGTGTCATCCTTCGGTTTGGTCCGTGCTGAAGCGCCGGCTTCAGGATTTTCGCTTCTTGTCGGTGGGGTATTCATAACGAGATATAGTTTTTAAGTCGAGATCGTTGTTGAACTTAAACGCCCGCTTGCGGAGATGCCTCGACATGATTCTCGTCCGAAGGCAATCGCAGACGCGGATGTAATTCCCGCGGTTTGAAGTTTCGCTTGAGCAGTTTGTAGACGACCGGGACGAAGAAGAGAGTAAAGAAGGTCGCTACCAGCAAGCCACCGATTACCGCGCGCCCAAGGGGCGCGTTTTGCTCTCCGCCGTCACCCAGCCCCAGAGACATCGGCAGCATGCCGAGGATCATGGCGAGTGCAGTCATCACGACAGGCCGTAATCGCGTAAAGCCGGCTGCAAGTGCCGCTCCGAAC
Organism: Chthoniobacterales bacterium; assembly: GCA_035939025.1. Classification (GTDB taxonomy): domain Bacteria; phylum Verrucomicrobiota; class Verrucomicrobiia; order Chthoniobacterales; family JAFAMB01; genus JAFAMB01. Next base: position 1,111 of record DASZGG010000195.1, read on the forward strand.
GGATCTTTTCCTTCATAGCGAAGCTGTTCATTAGCGAAAGTCACCATCAAGATGCTGTTCGACGTTGCGACCCCGATGCACATAATCGCGCCCATCAGTCCCGGCACACTGATTGGGGTGCGAGTAACAAAAAGCATCCAGACAATTCCGGTAAGCGCGCCGGGAAGTGCCATGATGATGATAAACGGATCCAACCAGCTTTGAAAATTAACGGCCATCAGAAAGTAAACCAACAGAATGGCAAAAGCGATGCCGACACCGAGTCCGAGGTAGGAGCTATTCATGCTCTGAACCTGGCCCCGGATCACCACCGTGGTACCGCGAGGGAGATGTTGCTTTACATCGTCGACGATTTTCTGGACCTGTTGAGCGACAGATCCCAGATCGCTGTCCTGGGTATTAGCATATATGTCAAACACCGGCTGGACGTTGTAATGGCTCACCACGACCGGAGTCGAGATATGCCGTATCGATGCCATATTACTCAGAAGTTGGGGCTGAGAAACGCTACCGCCTGTCAGTCCGGTTGCTGGCGTTTGATACCCCGGATTACTGAGCACGGGCTGAGGACTGTTAGCACCCGTAATCGGCGTCAGATTAATGTCCGAAGTTGAGCCGATCAGGTGCTGCGGGGTCTGGACCACGATGGGGTAGCTGACCCCGTTCTGCGGGTTCAGCCAGAAGTTAGGAGCAGTTTGCCCGCTGCCGGCTAATGAGATAAGGAGATCATCGGCGATTTGTTTCTCGGTCATCCCGAGCTGATCGGCGCGAGTGCGGTCAATGTTTACGAGCAAAGACGGGTTATCGATGACCTGATGAACGTTCACGTCCACCGCTCCAGGGACCTCCGCGATTCTCTGACGGATTTCTTCAGCGATCTGGTAATTTTTTGGATCGTGGCCCACCACCTGAACGTCAATCGGCGAGGGAAGGCCCGCGTTAAGAATTTGGCTGACGATGTCAGCAGGCATGCTGAAAAATGTGTAATTGGGGTACTTGGCTATTAGCTGTTCGCGGATCTTCTTCAAATAATCAAAGGTTGGTCCATGATTCAACGGGTTCAGCGAAACGTCGATTTCACCGTCAGCGGAACCGATTGTCGCCGTGTCGCTCAAGGCCAGATTGAGATTCATTGGCAATCCAATGTTCTCGGTTACCAATTCAATCTGGTCCTTTGGGATCACGCTCCGGATCACATTTTCAACCTGGAGGAACACCTGCTGCGTCTCTTCGATGCGTGTACCAACAGGGGCACTAACGTGGAGGCGGAACTGGCCGGCATCTACTTTTGGGAAAAAATCTTCGCCAAGAAATGGCGTCACGATGACGAGCGAGAGCACCACGATTGTCACCATTGCCCCGACCACGAGCCATGAGTGGTTAAGCGCCCACTCCAACCGCGCGGCGTAATAGTTCCGCAGCTTCTCGAATCCACGGTTAAATCCTGCGTGGATGCGGACGAACCAATTGCCGCGCTGGGGCTTGAAATCATTCGAATCCTCCTGGTGATGCTCATTCTTGAGCAAGAAATTCACCATGGTTGGAACGACCGTTCGGGACAAAAAGTAGGACGCCATCATCGCAAAGACGACGGCCATCGCTAGCGGAGCGAACAGGTAGTAAGCAACACCGCCTAATAAGAATATGGGCACGAACACGATACAGATGGAGAGCGTGGCAACGAAGGCCGGCGTAGCAATCTCTTGTGCGCCATCGAGAATCGCGTCGATCATCGACTTTCCCATTGCCAGGTTCCGATGGATATTTTCGATTTCCACCGTCGCGTCATCGACCAGGATGCCTACGGCCAAGGCCAGGCCGCCGAGAGTCATAATATTGATGGTCTGGCCGATCAGGTGTAAAGCCAACACGGAAAAACAGATCGAGAGCGGGATGGAGGTGGCTACCACTAGCGTACTGCGCCACGAGCCGAGAAAGAGCAGGATCATCAAGGCCGTCAATGACGCCGCGATGATCCCTTCCCGCATTACGCCGTCCAACGCCGAACTCACGAAGACCGACTGATCGAAAAGCGGTTTGATCTGTAAATCCTGCGGCAACGTTGCGGCGATCTGAGGCAGCGCTTTTCGCACCCGCGATACGACATCCAGAGTCGACGCGTCGCCATTCTTAAGGACGGGTAGAAGCGCGGCCTTGATCCCATTGGAGACCACCATGTTCACTTGTGGGATATAACCATCGCGCACATTAGCCACGTCCCGGATGTAAATCGTCGCTCCATTCACCTGCTTAACGGGCAGATTATTCAGCGCCTGAATCGTATCGGTGCTCCCGTTGATCAGTACGTCATACTCGCGCTTGCCGATCTTTGCTGTGCCCGAAGGCAGCACGACGCTTTGTTGATTGATCGCGTTGGCGACTTCCTGCGGCGCTATGTTGTAAGCTTGCAGCTTGTTCGGATCCAGGTCCACCGATATGGCCCGAGTCTTTCCGCCATAAGGCAATGGAATAGATGCGCCTTGTACGGTAGCCAATTGCGTCCGAATAAAGTTGGTTGCGAAGTCGTAGAGTTGCTGTTCGGAGAATTTTGCCCCACCCACACTCAACTGGAGAACCGGGACATTAGCGGCGTTGTAGTTAAGAATGTTGGGCGGAGTCATACCTGGCGGCAGCGTTTTAAGAATCGTCTGACACTCCGCAGTAGTTTCCGCGATTGCAGCATCCACGCTCGCTTGAGGTTGCAGGTAGACCTTGATAACAGCTATACCATTGAAAGAGTTAGATTCGATGTGTTCAATGTTGTTGACCGAAGTGGTCAAGGCTCTCTCGGAGACCGTTGTGATGCGCTCTGCCATTTCCTGTGAGGGCAGTCCATTGTAGGTCCAAATGATTCCTACGACCGGAATGTTAATCGCCGGAAATATGTCCTTTGCCATCTGGAGCGTGCTCAGCGCGCCTCCGATGAGCAGTAAGATTCCCAGGACAGTAAATGTGTAAGGTGCTCTAAGAGCAATTTTTACGATCCACATCATAACGTTTCTCCTTTTCCAAATATCCCGCCTCGAATCGAGATCTTGTTCCTCCAACAAATTTTTTACGAGCCGTTCCGAAACTAAAGCCTACCTTATTCCGTGCAGACAGCGACCGGTCGTTCCATATTTGTCTCTTTGTCGTTCGCGAACGAGTTAGCTAACAAGCCACAGACAAACAGTTGGAACGGGTGATAAAACATGATGGGCAACAGAATCAGTCCCAAGTTCGCTTTGGCTCCAAATATCAGCTGCGCCAATGGAATACCCATCGCTAATGTCTTTTTAACGGAACAAAACAGGGCGGCGACGAAATCGTCTCTTTCCAGTCCCGCAGCGTTAGAGATCGCCCAGACAAACAGCGAAATAGTGGTAAAGAGCGCGATAACACCCGCAAGTACTTCGATCGTGAGTCCGATGCCGTAGTGCTCCCAGATTCTTCCTTCAACGGAATCGCAGAATGCCGTATAGACGATAAACAGGATTACTCCGTTGCTGAGGATGTTGAGCACCGGTCGGTTTGCGTCGACCCATTTCCTGACAAACGGTCTCATCCCCATTCCCAGCGCGAATGGCACCAGAGTGAGCAGAGTGATCTTCAATAGAAGTGGTCCGAAAGAACTGCCTTGACCGCTTGCCTGCATCAACAATCGCACGAGTAGCGGAGTAAAAAGGACTCCCAAAATGTTTGAGAGTGCAGCATTAAAGATAGCGCCCGGCGTGTTACCCCTGGCAAGTGTCGTAAGAACTACCGACGTAGAAACAGTCGAGGGTAAAACGCAAAGGTACAGAAATCCGTCCCGGAGCGCACTCGGCTCCGAAGGCCAGATGATGCGCGTGATCTCGTGGAATGCTAAACCAACGATCGGGAATAAGAGGAAGGTAAAACTTTGAACGATTAGGTGGAGCCTCCAGTTACCCGCACCTGTTTTCATTTGTTCGACTGCCATCGCCAGTCCCTGCAAAAAGAGAATCAAGGCGACCCCCGCGTTGTTCAAAAGGTCGGGATGCATCCACCCTCCTTTTGCGCCGGGACTGGGAAAGAGAAAGGCAAGCCCTACAGCGCAAATCAGAGCGATAATGAATCCGTTCCGTGAACTGCCTTGGTTCTTTCTTCGTGTATTCATTCCATACTCTCCAACCGGAATCACTCGAATGGCTCGTGGCCCGATGATTGATCAGTGTGATTTGGGATCGAATTTGTCAGACCTTAACAACATCTTGCGGCGTCGTTCGCTGGTGTGGCTGCGCATCGCCTCCGCCACTCCCTCGGGGTCACCGGCGGCGATCCTTTCAAGAATCTGATGATGCTCGCGATTGGAAAGTTGCATTTCGCCACGCTGCATCAGGCCAAAACGCCGGAAGAGATGAAGTTCGTTGAGCAGCCGAGTATAAATGCTCAAAAGTCTTCGATTGCCGCTGCCCTCCACCAGGCCCTGGTGAAAACTGAGGTTAAGAGCGTAGTACCGATCGAGATCTTCAGCTTCCGCTGCGTCATCCATCGATTCCACCAGCCCCTTTAGTTGCTCGATCTGTGCGCCGGAAAGCTGGCCAGCTGCACTCCGTGCCGCAAGTTCCTCCAATGCCGAGTAAACGTCATGGATTTCAACCGCCTCCTCAAAATCGATCTTGCGTACGTAGGCTCCACGATTTTGTTCGATTTGGAGGAGGCCAACATCTGCCAGCGCGCGAAAAGCCTCTCTGACGGGACCGCGACTGACACCGAGG
>DASZGG010000196.1:0-11080 GCA_035939025.1 Chthoniobacterales bacterium
TGAAGAGTTACATGAAGATCCGGCCGGTCTATCACTGGCGTCCAGATCGGGTCCGCAATCGCGTGCGGCTGTGTTTATCGCCTATTGGCTTTGCGCAGGCTGGCCGTTGAGTGGCGAGCCAAAGGCGAAACAGGTGAGGTCTAACGCCTGCTGCGTTGCTTACAGGCGATCCGGGTCGGTACTTTGAAAATCGCAGGACAAGACGTTTCCGGCGCACAGTTCGTCGTTCGTCGTTCATCTGAAACTCGAAAATGTACTAACTCCGCCTCCACAAGTCACGTATTTGCAAGTCGCTGGGCGGAACCTTCAGTCAGCGACTGTGCAAGCTTCCAATCTCCATCCATTTACCAAGGAGAACTCCTGGACCGCCTCAAAAGCCGAATCGGTCAGGAGTTGATGCTACGAACACTTTGGAAATACGGAGAATCTCGGCATGGCGCTTCGCGTGACGCTTACCCCCTACCGCGCGATCCGGTGTAGCACGTGCAAGAAACGTGCAAGGCTCCCCTTTTTCTACTCGACGAACTGCAGTTCGAGATTCTCCGGGACCAAGCCTGCCCGGCCTGCCCGACCAAGAAACTCTCGAATGGCGTTCCTGCCTATTGGGCCATAATCGAGAGTAAAATCGTTCACGTACATTCCAATAAAGCGATCCGTCTTCTCCTGGTCCAGCCCCCGAGCCAGGGGCATCGAGTGTTCGACTCCGGCTTTCCGGTGTTTGAGTCCGTATTCGATGCTTTCTTTCAGAATCCCGCAAACCTCTTTCTGAACCTCCCTCGGTATATCTTTCCGGATGACATTGCCACCCAGCGGAAGAGGAAATCCGGTGACTGACTTCCACCAGGACCCCAGATCAAGGGCTAATCGGAACCCATGATCGGCATAAGTAATCTGGCCTTCATGAATGATAAGTCCAACATCCGCTTTCCCTGCCTTCACTGAATCGAAAATCTCATCAAATGGAATCGTGACAGTCGGCACCGCTCCGGCAAACAAGCGCAGCGCCAGATACGCGCTCGTCTTCAGCCCAGGTATTGCGACTCTTGTCGACCGAAGCCATTCTCGAATCTCTTCGAGGCCGGTTGGGGGTTCGCCAAGAGTCACCAGCATCGGACCGTAGCCGTCCCCCATGCTCGCACCGCAAGGGAGCAACGAATATTTGTCCGCCAGGTAAGCGTAGGCGTGTATCGAGACAGCCGAGATATGCAGCTCACCACGAAGGGCCCGCTGATTCAGCGTTTCAATATCCTGAAGAATATGCTCAAACCTATGTCCATGCTTGTCGATCTTGTGCTGCGCCAAGGCATAAAACATAAAGGCGTCATCCGGGTCCGGCGAATGTCCTAGAAGGAAATCCATAGAAAACATGTTACTCCGATCGGAGCGTCGCCTCAATCGGAGTAACCATGCGCTTTCCGGACTTCGTCTTGCATTTCACTCCATCGGGAATGCTTCCTCGGAGCATAGAATAAATAAGTTATTCCGCCGGCGATACCGAAAAGCACGAAGTATGCGAAGCCGAGGAGCGAAATCAAAACACCAACCTGATTCGGCACACCACACAAATCCTGCAGCAGAATTTCCAAAAGGGATTCTCGGAAACCGATGCCGCCGGGCGTAATCGGCAGTGAGATAATCGAGGTTACAATCGGCATAATCGTGGACATATCAAAAAAAGATACGTTCGCCCCCAACGCCCGCGCCGTACAGTAGAATGCTCCATAAAACGAGAACAGGACAGGGAAAGAGAGCAAAAACGCGAATAGTAGGGATTTCTTGCCCTTCCCGAATAGATGGTAAGCCTCGGAAGCTTCGACCAAACGATCGCGAAATGGGAACTGTTCGGGCAACCTGTTCAGCAGCTTAAAACCAGTGACGGCGAAGGACCCCGCGGTGGCAATAACGAATCCGATCAGCATGCCGGTCAGGACATACAATAATACCGTTGCTTGAGGAGTTCTTTGCAGCCACTGCCAGCGAAGGGTAGTCGTCAGGGTGGCTGTCAAGACCAAGGCCGCCATCCCGATGAGACGATCCATGACAACCGTAAGAATCGCCTCTTTTTTCTTATCTGGAAACTCACGCATTAAATAATACAGGCGCGCAAAATCTCCGCCGGTATACCCAGGCATGAAGAGGTTAAAAAACAGTCCGACGAAAAAAAGCATAATCGAGCGGCGCCAGCTCATATACATCCCTTGAACGCGCATCAAAATCTGCCAACGCACGATATTCGCGACCTCACCGACCAACGCCACTGGTAGACCAATCAGGAGCCACGTGCTATCGGCTCCGCTGATGGCGTTCGCCATCTGGGCACGCTTTTGCGGGCTGTGAAAAAGCCAGATCAGGATAGCAATTGTGAATACTGCTTGGAACGTGCGGATGATCGCTTTGTTCATCGGGAAGGATAGGCTCCGGTGAAAGACACTAGCCTGCATCGCTCACAAATCTTACAGATTTGTGAGCGATGCGGGGCTGCGTCAGCAGAATTCTCCGGCTACGTAAGCGAAAGCTCCAGCTTTTGCCTCTTTATTTTGCCTCCTCATCAAGAACGCCAAAAGCTGGAGCCTTCTAACCCGCAATGAGCTCGTCGCTTCGACATTGGCGTGATTTTTGCCGGTTAGCACCTTGGAGAGCATCCAGTCGTTTACGCAAAGCGAGAGGGAAATCAACGGAAGAGTGTTGTAATGGTTCGCTACCGATAGCAATGCGCCCACAATTCCTGTCGGCACCGTTTCCTTGCAGACGTTCTTCACGCGGTGCAAAGTGCGGCGCGCATGAAAGTCATCGATCTACACGAGGACCAGACCGGCCAATGGAAAAGCCTTTTGAGCCGCCGGTATACGCCGGAAGCGAAGTTAGTCACCCAGGTATCAACGATTCTTTCGGAAGTGCAGCTGCGTGGAGATCAGGCTCTGGTCGAATTTGCGCAACGATTTGATCATGCCGATTTGAAGCCGCAGGAACTGACGGTCACAGAAATCGAAATGCAGACCGCGCTGGGGTTGATAAAACCTGAACTGGTCGATGCTTTGCAAACAGCGCAAAGGAACGTCCGGGACTTTGCGTTACGGGGCATGCGCGCTGATTGGACGTGTAGAAATACACAAGGAGCGGAAGTTGGCGAACGCTTCGATCCGTTCCGGAGAGTCGGGATTTATGTGCCGGCTGGGACTGCTCCTTTGGTGTCTACTGCTATCATGACGGTATCGCTGGCTCGTGTTGCCGGCGTTTCCAATATTGTCGTCACTTCTCCAGTCGGTTCAGATAAAGCGATGAATCCCGCGCTCCTGACAGCTCTTCAACTGGCGGGTGCGACCGAGATTTACAAGGTTGGCGGCGCTCACGCCATTGCGGCCTTGGCTTTTGGTACCGAGACGATCCAGCCCGTCTCCAAGGTCTTCGGCCCCGGAAACGCCTATGTCACAGAGGCGAAAAGACAAGTTTTCGGTTTTGTGGCCGTCGACCTGGTTCCGGGTCCAAGCGAAATTCTGGTGATCGCGGACGACACGGCGAACCCGCGTTGGGTTGCCGCCGATCTCCTTGCGCAGGCCGAGCACGGCCACGGAAGCGTGATCTGCCTCGTTGCTCTGGACCGTGCGGTGCTTGAAAATGTGCAACGCGAGATCGCCCGACAGATACAAGCTCTGACGCGACGAACATATTTAAGTGAAGTCTTGGAAAAGAACGCTTTCCTCGTCCTGACAAAAGACGAAGAGCAGGCCATAGAGATCGCCAACGAATTCGCCCCTGAGCACCTTTCGTTGGTAACCCGGCACAGCGAAAAGATGGCCGGAGAGATATTTACTGCTGGAGCTATTTTCATCGGCAATTATTCGCCGGTTGCCGCAGGTGATTTCCTGGCTGGACCCAGCCACGAGCTTCCAACGGGCGGTGCGGCCAAATCGTTTAGCGGGTTGACCGTTGACCAGTTCCAGCGCCGGACAAGCATCGTCCGATACGACAAGGAAGCTCTTAGCAAATCGGTCTCGATCCTCTCGCAGTTCAGCGATGTTGAACAGTTAGACGCGCACGGAAAATCGGTTTCGATTCGTTTCGAATGAGGACCATGCCATGGCGCGGAAAACGCGAAATCGTCCACTTTGGCTGCGGGCGGGTATCCTGATCATTATTCTTATCGCCCTCATTCCCGTCCTGGAGGTTCTCTACGTCCGCTTTTTCAATCCGCCAATTACCACCCTCATGATCCTTCGCCGTATTGAGGCGATGACTACGAAGCGATATCGGGGTGACATTTACTATCGATGGATTCCGCTCGACCGGGTTCCCGAGGACTTTCTGGATGGAGTCTGGCAAATGGAGGATAGCCGGTTTTTCAGTCACGATGGCTTTGATTGGATCGAGATGGAGGTGGCGATCCAGCGGGCTAAGCGTCAGCACCAACCGGTGCGGGGTGTCTCTACAATCTCCAATCAGTGCGCGCGCTCACTGTTTCTCTGGCAGGGAAGATCCTGGATTCGGAAGGGGGTGGAAGCCTACTTCACGTTCCTGATGGAGCACCTGTTGACCAAGCAACGGATCATGGAGTTGTACGTAAATATTATCGAGCTCGGTGACGGAATCTACGGGATCGAAGAGGCCGCGCAACACTACTATCACGTTACGGCGAAACAGTTGAGTCGTTCTGAATGCGCAATGTTAGCTGCGATGCTCCCGTTCCCAAGAGGTTGGGATCCTCACAATCCGAGTCCAAGGCTTCGAGCCCGCTACTCTTTGGTGATGCATCGCATGAATGCCGCCGGCCCAATTGAAAAAAAGTTAGAAATGCATTGAGTGTAAGCGAAGGCTCCAGCCTTTGCCCATTTGGTGTCCGCCACGGAGGCAAAGACTGCAACCTTCGCCGATCTGGTGCGCCACCGAGGCAAAGCCTGGAGCCTTCGCTTACTTCTCAATGCGAGCGCCTGCGCCTCTTGAATTTCAGTTGTGCCAGCGAACGAGCAATTGCGCGCTCAATCTCCGCAACCTCTTCGGAATTGAGATCCTTATCGCGGACCCTCGCCTCCGCCCGTTTCATCGCTTCTTCGGCCGCCTGTTCGTCAATTTCCGTGTCGGCCATTGCCATGTCCGTGAGGATTGAAACGTGGGTCTGGGAAACCTCCACGAAACCCGTCCCGACGACCAGATCTGTTTCCTTTCCCCCTTGCAGAATTCGAACTTCCCCTGGCAGAAGCTGAGTCATCAGTGGAACGTGCATCGGCAAAATGCCCAACTCGCCCTCAACGCCGGGGAGCACTACCATATCCACCTCGCCCGAGAAAGTTTTTGCTTCCGGGGTGACGATTTCCAGGATTAGCTTTGCCATGGCAGACTATTCCTGGGTTTCGCGCACCTCGTCGATGCCACCTTTCATGTAGAAATTCTGCTCAGAAATATCGTCATGTTTACCGTCGAGGATCTCTTTAAATCCGCGAATTGTCTCGGAGGTAGTCACGTACTTTCCTGCTTTGCCGGTAAAAACTTCCGCAACATGGAACGGTTGGCTCAGGAAACGCTGAATCTTCCGGGCACGGTAGACGGCCAGCTTGTCTTCGGGGCTTAATTCATCCATACCCAGAATAGAAATGATATCCTGGAGATCCTTGTAGCGCTGCAAGACACGTTGCACTCCGCGGGCGACATTGTAGTGCTCCTCCCCCACTACTTCCGGCGCAAGCGATTTTGACGTGGAACCTAGCGGGTCAACCGCGGGATAAATTCCAAGCTCAGCGATCGAACGTTCCAACACGATCGTCGAATCCAAGTGTGCGAACGTGTTCGCTGGCGCTGGGTCGGTCAAATCGTCTGCAGGAACGTAGACTGCCTGGAAGGAGGTGATTGAGCCCTTGTTGGTCGAGGTAATTCGCTCTTGAAGGTCGCCCATTTCAGACGCCAGCGTCGGTTGGTACCCCACAGCGGATGGAGTTCGCCCGAGGAGCGCTGAGACCTCCGAGCCGGCCTGAGAGAACCGGAAGATGTTATCGATGAAAAGCAGGACATCCTGATTTTTCTCGTCTCGAAAGTATTCAGCCATCGCTAACGCCGCCAACCCCACCCTCAGGCGAGCGCCCGGTGGTTCGTTCATTTGACCGTACACCAGCGCCACCTTCGACTTGCCTAACTCTTTTTGATTAATGACCCCCGCTTCGGACATCTCGGTGTAGAGATCGTTCCCTTCTCGAGTCCTCTCACCCACTCCGGCAAAAACTGAATAACCACCATGGCCCTTCGCAATATTGTTGATCAGTTCCATGATGACCACGGTCTTACCCACTCCTGCACCGCCGAACGCGCCAACCTTTCCGCCTTTGGAGAATGGACAAATCAAGTCGATGACTTTAATACCCGTTTCAAGAATGCTCGCGCTGGTATCCTGCTCCAATAGGCTCGGCGCCTTGCGGTGGATCGGATATCTCTTCTCAAACACCACCGGCCCGCGCTCATCTACTGGATCACCAGTCACATTGAAAACGCGACCGAGAATTCCTTCCCCGACAGGTACCGAGATCGGGGCCGCGGTATTCGTAATCGCCATCCCGCGCTTGAGCCCCTCTGTCGACGACATCGCGATCGCGCGGACCCAACCGCCTCCAAGATGCTGCTGGACTTCCAGAGTCAGCTTTTTCGCCGGCGACCCATCAATCTCAAAGTCGATTTCTAACGCGTCATAGATACCGGGCAGCACACCGGTTTCGCTGAAATCTGCATCCACAACGGGGCCAATGACTTGGACAATAGTACCTGTATTCATATGAGGATTATCCGACAGCGAGCTGCGCCGTCGTAATTTCAAGAAGCTCTGTCGTGATGTTTGCCTGCCGGACCTTGTTGTATTCGAGAGTTAGGTCTTTGATCAATTCCTTGGCGTTATCTGTGGCGTTCTTCATCGCAACCATTCGAGCGCTATGCTCAGATGCCCGGGCGTCGAGTGCCATTTGAAATAGCTGGAATGCGAGATAGTGAGGGAGTATCGCGTCAAGAACGCTCTGTTCGTCGGGTTCAAACAAATATTCTCCTGGCCCTTGCGGCCCCTTGATCCCGAGTTCCTCCACCGGAATTGGCAGTAATGCTCTCAACACTGGTTGCTGTACGAGCGTATTGACAAATTTCGAGTACAACACTCGCACTTGGTCGACCTCGCCCGAAATGAACTTATCGGAAACGAACTTTGCGATCGGACGAATCTCGGAGAATTCAATGGTATCCTTCAAAGCGAAGTCGGCTGTCAAATTTCGCCTCGTCCGAGTGATGAACTGGACCGCTTTTCTTCCACTAACGGCAAATTCACTCTTTTCTCGGTCGACTTCACCAAGTTCCCGAAAAAGATTCGCATTTAAAGGACCGCAGAGTCCTTTGTCAGTCGAAAAGATTAAGATCAACTCGTTCTGAACCGGCCGAACCGCCAAAAGCTCGTGGTCACCCGGATCGACACGACCCTTCACTGCGGCCAAGACCCGCGCCAGCATTTCCTGATATGGTCGGCCGGCAATCGCCGCAGCTTGAGCCTTCCGCATCTTTGAGGCGGCAACCATCTGCATGGCTTTGGTGATCTGAGCCGTGTTTTTCACCGACTTGATCCGTCGGCGTAGATCGAGAGTGCTGGGCATCGGAATTACCTACGGTTTGTAAGAACCTTTGAATTCCTTGATCGCACCGTGGAGTTTCTCCTCCAGTTCCTTGTCGATCGCGAGCTTCTCCAGAATGGCCGCCAAAATATCTTCTTTCCGCGTCTGGAAATACTCGATCAGCTTGTGTTGGCAATCCTTTATCTTGTCGACAGCGACATCGTCAAAATATCCCTTTTGCATTGCGAAGAGGATTACCACCTCCAGATCAACCGCATACGGATTGTACTGCACCTGTTTGAACAGCTCGACAATGCGTTGGCCGCGCTCGAGCTTTTTCCGCGTGCCAGCATCCACGTCGGAACCGAACTGAGCAAATGCCTGGAGATCCCGGAATTGAGCAAGATCCAGCTTCGTGGATCCGGCCACTTGTTTGATTGCCTTGATTTGTGCAGCAGAGCCAACGCGACTCACCGAAATACCAACAGAAATTGCCGGGCGCACGCCTTGATAAAATAAATCAGTCTCGAGATAAATCTGTCCGTCTGTGATCGAGATGACGTTGGTCGGAATATAAGCCGACACATCCCCTGCCTGGGTCTCAATGACCGGAAGCGCAGTCAAGGATCCGCCACCATTTTTCTCGTTAAGACGAGCGCTGCGCTCCAGCAAACGGGAGTGGAGATAAAATACGTCACCCGGATACGCTTCACGTCCGGAAGGCCGCTTCAGAATCAGTGACACCTGGCGATAGGCTGCCGCGTGTTTGGTCAGGTCATCGAAGACGATCAGTGCGTCCATCCCGTTGTCCATAAACCATTCTCCCATCGCAGCTCCGGAATATGGCGCAAGATACAGGTTGGTCGCGCTCTCAGAGGCCGGCGCCGAAACCACTATGGTGTAAGGCAGCGCTCCGGCCTTCTCGAGTATGTCGACCGTTCGCGCAATACTCATGTTCTTCTGCCCAACGCCGACGTAGATGCAGTAGAGCGGTTTGTGGTTTTTAATCTTTCCCTCTTCGGCGGCTCTGTTCAGGCGAGCTTGATTGATGATGGTGTCGATAGCGATCGTAGTCTTTCCAGTAGCACGATCCCCGATGATCAATTCCCGCTGCCCGCGTCCGATCGGAATCATTGCATCGATCGGCAGAATCCCAGTCTGGACAGGTACTGAAACGCTCCTGCGTTTAATGATGCCCGGAGCAATCTTCTCTACCGGATAGGTCAGGTCGGATTTTACAGGGCCTTTACCGTCAATTGGCTGACCCAAAGCGTCCACAACCCTGCCAAGCAGCCCTTTTCCAACAGGAACAGAGAGCAATCTTCCTGTGGTCCGAACCTCGGTACCTTCCCTAACCTCAGTGTAGTCTCCGACAATAATGGCACCCACCTCGGTCTCTTCCAGGTTTAACGCGATTCCATAAAGACCTCCGGGAAACTCGATCATCTCGTTGAGCATCACGCCGCTCAAGCCCTCGATCTTCGCAACGCCGTCGCCGCTTTCTCGAACTGTGCCGACATTCGAACGAGTGGTGTCGGTTTTTAGCCCGGAAATCGTCGCTTCAAGTTCCTGCAGAATAGTATTCATGATTCGATCGTCAAAGTTGTTGCTGAAGCTGATTCAGACGGTTCTTGACAGATCCATCCCACACGTCATTCCCTATCTTGATCCGGAGACCACCCAGGAGTTCGGGATTGGTTCGAAATTCAGTCGTTAAATCTTCTCCGTACCGGGCTCTCAAATTTGCCACGATTTGGTCCCCAACAGACCTATTCAGTGGAGTTGCACTTTCGATTACCGCATGCCGTTTCTCCACTTCGAGGTGGAGCAAATGCTGGTAGTCCTTCAGCACGTCGACATAGTGACGCGGTTTCCTAGCTATGACAGATTGAACCATCTCCGTAATCTTCTCCTCATCCAATTTGTTTGAAGTAAAACTATGCCGTAACATCTCGCGAGTGATCTGCCGGGCTTGTTTCCTGGTTTTCATTCGTCTGTGACGGGATTATGCGGCAATCTGACGTACCGTCTCCTCGTTTATCCGCTGATGGTCTTGGGGGGTCAGCACCTTACCCGTAACCCGGACCGTTGTGTCAACTACCAGCCGACCAAGTTCCTGTTTCAATTCAGCCATGATGCGTTCCCTCTCCAAAGCCATCGCTTCTTGGGCCTTCAGAGTTATTTGCTCAGCAGCTGCAATGGCTTCCTGACGTTTTTGCTCCGCGAGACGGTCGCCACCGGCGCGCACCTCCTCGATCAGTCGTTGCGCATCCGCGTTGGCTTTCGCAAGGATCTCTTCGTATTTTGCCTGGGCCTCGGCCAACTGTCTTTTGATGTTTTCGGCATTGATTTGGCCCTCTTCAATCCGGCGGCGCCGCTCTTCCAGCATCGCTATAACAGGCTTAAAAGCGTATGTCTTCAGAACAAAATAGACGATCGCAAACAGTATGACCTGAGCAATGAAATTAGACCAATCAACCCCAAACTGATGAGCTACATTACTTAACGCGTCCATAGATAAACTGAGTCGACAAGGGTTGTCTTTCTTTCAGGGAAAGGATGAAACTGCAAGGAGTTTCTGCCTTGCAGTCTCCACAATCTTTCGCCGTTATTACTTGAATGCAATAACCAATCCGTATATTGCAATCGCTTCTGCCAGCGCCATACCGATGATCGCCATCGTCAGGATGCTACCAAATGCGCTCGGATTCCGGCCCACAGCTTCGGCAGCCTTGCCTCCCACTAGCCCGACACCCACGCCTGCACCCAACCCGGCAAAGGCCAAGGGCAAAAACTGTCCGAAACTCCCAGCATCAGCAGCCAACATTGGAAGAGTTTCCAACATGATTATTTCCTTTCGTTTTTTTTCGCTTTTCTCGTTCCCGCCGCCCACGCGTAGCATGGTCTCGCCGGGAAAATTTTCAGTGCGCTCTCTCTCCCTCCTCATGTTCAGTTGAGAGCTTGATGTAGACAGCGCAAAGCATCGCAAAAACGAAAGCCTGGAGTAAGCCCACCAACAGCTCGAGGAAGTAAAACGGAAGCGGAAACAGGATTGAACAGAGCCAGTTCAGCGGGACTGGCAGACTGGCGCTCAGGGCCGACATCGTGTGCAACAGCGTCTCTCCGGCGTACATATTTCCAAACAATCGGAATGAGAGCGAAACAGGGCGGATGGCGATCGACACCATCTCGATGACCCCGACAAAAGCGAAGAGCGGCAACAAAACGACCCAGAGAGCCCCTTTCAGACCCCCCTTCGGCGCGAAGTTCTCCTTCAGAAACCCGATCACCCCGACCTCCTGAATGGTCCAGAGCAGCCACCAGGCCATGAAGAAAAGTGCCATGCCCAGCGTCATGTTGAGGTCGGCGTTAGCCGGCCGCAACAGAGGTTGAACCACATCTGTCCCCGTTCTAATCCAAATCGTGCCGACGCCCGGAATCAATCCAAACCAGTTCGCTGTAAGGATAAAAATAAATTGGGTCGCAATCAGGGGAAAAACCTTGGGAATCATATG
>DASZGG010000197.1:0-4052 GCA_035939025.1 Chthoniobacterales bacterium
CTGTTTCGCGATCGAAATCAGAAAATAAAGCGCAGGCTTTTCGCCTTGGAACGGAGACCAGATGCCATCCGCGGTTCTTCCAGCCTCTCAATCAGCGCGAATTCACGCTAAACGCCTTAAAATTGTCCAATTTTGATTCTCCCGAACCGGACAATTCTGACACTTTCGTGTCGTCACCCCTTAATGAGACCGTCGGGGGTTTCGACGCCGAATTCTTCGATCAGCTGGATCGTTTCTCCAGTGGACAGATGCCGTCCCTTCTTATTCGATGTCCGAACCTCGAGGGCGGCGATGAGTTCGCAGTAACCAGATTCTGCGCAGTTTGATCTTCGGATCGGATGCACTGGTGCAGCAATTCTCCAAAGAGCCGCGAATTTGTCGGTCCTTAACGGAGGTTTTCGGGCCGATGTGGTTAGTACGCGCATCTGCGTACGAGGGCTCTGGGAGCGGCAACTCGCGGTGGTGGATCCCGATTGGTGGCGGTGAGAGTCACCCGGTAATCCAGCTTTTTTTATGCGCGCCTTTTAAGCATGTTTCGCGGCGTCGGTGCGCACCAGCGGCCGACGCGATAGCTTCCCGGTCTTTCCGATAGCCGCCGGAAAAAGGGGAGAATCCGGTTCCCTCTGGCTGATCACCAGATAATCAAAGAGCATCTTGATGGCAGCCAGGTGTTGCTTGATCGTTTGCGGCGAGCCGGGATGTTTCTCCATATAGGCCGCAACAAGCATGGGAGTAATCGACCTGATGTCATCAACGTGATTTTCTGACCACGCCAAGAATTTATGATACAATCTTGGGACGGGCAGGGAATAGCAAAATGCTCTTCAAGTTGATTACTGCGACCGTTCCAAATGACCGCCGCGCCAAATTCAGCGAAAGTCAGGCATCAGGATGGAGCGGATTGGAATCAGTGCCCGGCTTTGTCGCACAGATAGGAGGCTGGGTTAATGATCGCCCCGACTGTGCCGTTATCGTAGCCTACTGGAAAAACGAACAGTCCTATGCCGATTTCATGCGGGAACAATATGATTCGTTTGTCGATCGCCAGCGTGATACCTATTCCGCGCTCAGGGTCAACACCGGTCATGTCATTTTGACGATCAAAGAAGCAGATCCGCGAGTCGCGATTGCGGAGACCGGGGTCATGCGGGTCTCGGATATCACTTTGCGGCAAGATTCTTCGCCGCTGTTTCTAGCCATGCAATTTGATATTTGGCGGCCGGGATTGATCTCCAATGGCGAGATGCTCGGTAACACGCTCTCCCGTTTGGGACGACTACCGGATCGCTTCGCCAGTACGACCTTTTGGAGTAGCAGTGACGCTCTTCGCAACTTTCTAGAGACTGTCTATCCCGTGCTCAGCGTTCAGGCAAAATTGAAGGATCACGTCGGGGAAATGGTGAGCTACCACATCCCTCTGGAACCTTCGTGGAGCATGGTAGCACCGCAATCTCGCCAAGACTGACCGAGGCGCAACCGGGCGAACTGGTTTGCTAGGACAAAAGTCTAGTCTGTAGAGCGCCAAAAAGTCGGGGGTTTGGTATCGGCGACCATCGGGCGTACGGCGCGTAGAAGCAACTCGCGGGATCAATCGCTTGAAGGGTTTGGTCGCAGACTTACTTCAGCCCTGCGATACTCCGACCCCCGACTTTTTGGCGCTCTCCAATTACCTATCTGCAACAGATCCCGTTTATGAAACAGGTGACGGATCACATCTCGGTGGTACTGGTGTGAGAAGCTACGATCTTCCAACCGTCATCAAATTTTTGAAGGTCCATGGTCGTATTGCCGACCACCTTTTGCTTGGAGCTGGGGAAGGATATCGACCACCAAGTGAGGGCAAGAGCCAGATCTGGCTTCAGCAGCTTGACTTGGATGCGTGTGGGATTGATGAACCCCATCGCATTACGGTCCGGATACCCGTTAATGTAGGAATCATGCAGTTGCTGCCAGCCGTTAAACTGCTCAGAATCGATGACAACCAACAGTTCGGGCGACTTCCAGTACACCTCCAGATGTCCTTCGATGTCGTGGGCATTCCAGCGATCAAGCATTTTTAACAGGACTTCGTAGACCCGTTGCGCATCTGATCTGGTTGAATCTGACTTAGAACCAAGGGAGTCGAATTGCCATCCGTTCTGCTCCTGCGCCATCACAGGCAGACAGGAAGACAATGCTGATATTGCCAAAGTTTTGATGAAGATCTCTAAGCGTTTTGGCAACATGTGACCGTGACATAACTGGATAGGCGGTGGAAGCTTTCAAATTCCAGAGTTTATGGTATACTCGACGTTTACTTTTATTCCTTTAGCTTAAAGTGCGCCTTTTCTTACGATTAATTACTGGAACGAAGCGACGATTCGGATATCGAGCCTTCCCCTGTTCTCGTTGAAGAATTTAGCGGTGTAGTCGGTATCACCAGGACTTGATTCGCTCAATTAGAAACCTTCAAGAGATTGCCAGAAAAGTCTTTTATCAGTCCCAGTGGGTATACGATCCGTCGCCAAAGGAGGCGGAGGAGTTTGTTCTTTACTTCTGCGGCAGCGCGCAACGATCTCGGTGAGAAGATAGGGTGACGACGGGACTCACCGTCGAAGAACTTACCCCGCGAGAGTATCGAGCCTAGCTCATTTCGCGCTTGTTCTTCTGGATCGCCTGCGTGATCTGCCAGAAGATTTGTGGCCGTCAGTGCCATAACCTCGGATCAAGAAACACATCGACTTCCTCGCCCGCTTTGACCGCGCGGCTGAAATCCGCATGAGCCGGGTTAAGAAGGTAGATAAACTCACTCGGGATCACAGCACTTGGTAGGCGTAGTGCGACAGAACGTTTGTCGGTAACCCATTGGTCGCCGAAGCTGCGGGCATCGGTGCCTTGGGTACTGGTCGCCGGCGTGACGCGCCAGTCGCGGGGAAGTCTCGTGACAGTCTCGATACACGCAGAGTCGATCAAAATCTCCAGACCTACGTAGCGGGCGCGTGGCGGGAAGTTTGAAAAAGGGATGTGAACACGCACTTCAAGCACGGCAAGAGCCAGCGTCGAAGCACAATAGACAACGCGGGTTCCGACACTATTCCAGCGTCCGCCGCCGAGGGCGCTGCCCACTCCGTCTAAGGCGCTCTTGCGGTATTTGGCCTTTGCTAATCGCCAGGCGTAGACTTTCTCCATCGGATTTCCGCCAGGGAAGCCTCGCCAAGCGCTAGAATACGCCGTACTCGATGCGGTAGAGCAGGCGCTCTACCTCGACACAACCCGGATCAGTCGAACAGAGTTCGAGCGGGACGGCAAACCCAACGCTCGGGTTGGGCGTTTGCATCCACTCACGGGCCGAATCCGCAGACTCTAACACTTCTCTAGCGCGCTGGTAGATACGCGAGAGCCGCGCAATCCGGTCGGATTCATCTGGCATGAACCGGCCTCGTCCGAGCCGCCGCTGAAGCGTGCGCATCGGAATAGACAGGCTGTCGGCTAGCTTTTGATCGCTTACACCCAACGCGCTACGCAGATCGCTGTAGGCGCCAGCTCCAAGGCCGTCCTTGACCAGAGGATGGGTGTGAACAACAACAGTATTGGCAGGATGGCTCCGGGCCTTGTGATTCGGCATTTGCCGTAAAATAGACGTCATTTGCCGATTCTGCAAGCGCATGTCGGAGAGCGGGAGATTCCGTGGGTCACGCCGCTTTCTTGGCCTGCCCTTGAGGGCGGAAATCCGGATACCAGCGCCGGAAGGTATTCTCCCACTCTTCGTCGAGCACCCGAGTTCGTATCTGCAGGAGAAGATGTGCTCCACGCTGGCTCCATCCCATCTGTTGTTTCTTCACCATCCGTTTGCTCACGACTTGATTGATTGCCGACTATCCAGGCGCAAGCCTACAGTCTTGAACCTGATGCCTCCCGGAATCTCCCGCTCTCCACCTACCTGTTCTGATCCGTGCTGGCGGGGAAGCGCCGCCATGCGCGTCCCCGCCGGTTATCGGGCCATTGCTCAGCGGGTGGTTGCTCGCCTTGTTGAAGTATCCGCCCTGGGAAACGACGGGTCTTTCCTCACCCAG
>DASZGG010000198.1:0-6035 GCA_035939025.1 Chthoniobacterales bacterium
CGGCGCTACCTCGGTCAAGGAGCCTGAGAACCAGTTTTATGGAGATCGGAGCGCAGGGGTAACGGATGCGGTCGGGAACTATTGGGGCATCGCAACGCGCGTCGAAGATGTGTCACCCGAAGAAATCGCGAAGCGAGCAGAAGCCTTCGCAAAGCAAAGCTAGCAGGAAAGCCGTTTCGTAAAGCCGCTTCGTGACCTGTCCCCTTTCTCCGCGGTGGTGCGCCGCGCCGTGACGGGTCACGAGCGGTAGGGACGTCCTCGAGAATCCCGATCGTTTCGCAATCAGATTGTGTGCGGTCCGATTCGGCTCCCCTTCTGAGGGGGGATTTTTCGACAGATCTGGACTTGATCCAAGAGGTGGGCCGACTGATCAACGGACTGATCCGGTCGCTCTCCGCTCCAGCCACCAGCCACTAGCCTCTAGCCACTCTCCCGATTAGTTGCAGGACATCGGTCTAGCCTGCATCAGTCACAAATCCTTAGAGATTTGTGACTGGTGCAGGCTAAGGCAGCGGAATTCTCCGGCTACGCCAGAAAGTCCGCTGCTTTTTGAAGAGATGAGTTTTGAAACAGTTTGTTTTGATTCATTTATTTTTAAACAAGCTCTTAAACAGACGCGCAGCGTCTGTTTAAGAGCTACCTAGCCCGCAATGAGCGTGTGGATGCACATCGCGTGTGAGATTTGCGGGCTAGTGTCCTGTCCCCGAAGTACGAGGTATTTTGTTGCGATCAAAATGGGCCGCCGGCTGGGGAAGCGTGTCGGCGGGTCGGCGGGTCGGCGTGTTGGCGTATCGGCGTCTGGGGAAGTAAGACTGCTTTTTTTCGACACGGCTATAGTGACCAGGAGGTCTCCACGGAATTGCTGATGCTTTGCAAACGCCGATACGCCGGTACGCCGACACGCCGATACGTTTCCCCCCGCCGGCCCATTTTCATCGCAACCCTCCGGCAAAATACCTCGTATTTCGGGGACAGGACACTAGTTCCGAGGCCACCGAATACTTAAGAGTTTTTCATCTCGATCAACTCGAAGTAGTTTCCAAATGGGTCGAGCAGGTAAAAGCGTTCGCGATCAGGCATCGAGACGGCTTCGAGGATTTCCGCTCCCTGTTGCTCCAAATAGGCTCGGACGGTGTGAATGTGTTTAACCTCGACAGCAATGTGACGATTTTCCGCCGGCTTGATCCAGGGTGGTGTGAAATCGATATGCAGTAGGATGTCCATCCATTCATACCAGATCAGGTCATAGATCTTATTAAGAGCGTCGGGCCGCTCCACCTCCTTGAGACCAAGTACGCTGCCGTAAAAAGCTCTCACCTTCTCGTGCTCGCCCGCAGGCACAGCAAGTGTTACATGGTTAACGCGCCGATACTCAATTTTCATGATTACTCCCGACAGAATGAAACTCGCCTCCGTCACTGTTTCCGGGCTTTTTTTGCTCCTCTTATCGGGGATTACCTCCGGACGGAACGCAATAATCTTTGTTGCGGACGGTCTTCGTCAAGGATCTGTTAACGAAGAAGACGCTCCAACGATGAACCTCGTCCGTAAGCAGGGCGTTTTCTTTGCAAATAGCCACGCCCTTTTCCCGACATTCACAACACCAAATGCCTCGGCCCTCGCAACCGGGCATTTTCTCGGTGACACCGGGGACTTCAGCAACACCGTGTATACCGGATACCCGCTCCCGATGCTCGGCGAAACTCAAACTCCTTTTATCGAAAATGATCGAGTACTCGGTAATATCGATGAGCATTTTGGAGGGAATTTCCTGCATGAGGAGACGCTGCTTTCTTTTGCGGCCGCGCACGGCTACAACACCGCGGCGATTGGCAAGCTCGGCCCGACGCTTATCCAGGATGCGGCAGAAGCAAAGCCAGTGAATGGTTTCGTGCCGGTTCCGAAAACGATTATCATCGATGATTCCACCGGGAAGGCCGGCGGCGTACCTTTGGATCCCCGGGTTGCGCAGACGCTGGCCGATGCGCATCTTCCGCCGGTCGCGCCCGACCGTTCGAACGGGGCGGCGCCGACCTCCGAACAAAACAACGGCTTTCCTGGAAATAATTCTTCTCCGGGCACGCTTGTCGCCAACACAGTTCAGCAGCAATACTTCGCGGATGTGCTGACAAAGGCGGTTCTACCGATGTTTAAGAAAGATGGGAAACCGTTTGTCGTGGTGTTTTGGTCCCGGGATCCGGACGGCACTCAGCATAACCACGGAGACAGCCTCAACCAGCTCAGCCCCGGCATTAACGGACCGACTTCAAAGGCCGCCGTGCACAACGCAGACAACAACCTGAAGCAAATCAGGAGCTATCTCGAAAGTGTGCCTGGCCTGGCTGACGACACCGACGTTTTTCTCACATCGGATCACGGCTTTTCAACGATCAGTAAACACGAGCTCGATTCTTCCGGTACCAAGTACACCGTCAGCTATGCAGCCACCCAAACCTACAAAGACGTAAAGGGGCGCCAAGAGGTTAACAGCGGATTTCTGCCGCCGGGTTTTCTTGCGATCGACCTTGCCCACCACTTGAATTTACCTCTTTTTGATCCAGACAGCACGATCACGGTGGATGGCTCCGAGCGGTATAGGCCAGTCGACCCGACGATTGGACAAGCAACGCCGGAAAAATTGCAGCGCCCGACTTTCGGCAATGGTTTCATCGGTGGAACAGGAGTTATCTCGACCCCGTGCGATGCAAAAGTAATTGTGGCGGCAAACGGTGGATCGGACCTTATTTATGTCAATGATCGCGACCCAGGGCTGGTGAAAGATCTGGTTAACTTTCTGAGCAATCAAGATTATGTCTGCGGGCTTTTCACCGATCCCACATTCGGGGAGATGGAAGGTGCACTCTCGTTGAGCGACATTAATTTGAAGGGATCGTCAGTTCTTCCGACCCCGGCAATCATTGTTGATTTTCGCAGTTTCTCTCTGGACGTTGCCAACCCTCTTCAGTCGGCCGTGACGATTTGCGATACAGGACTCCAGGAGGGCCAGGGCATGCACGGATGCTTCGGCCGCGCCGACACGCTCAATAGCATGGCGGCGATTGGACCGGACTTTAAGAAGTCTTACGTCGATGCTGCTCCTGTCGGCAACGCCGATGTCGCCGTAACTTTAGCGCACGTTCTCAATCTAGAACTGCCGAAAAAGGGGAGTCTCACCGGCCGCGTGATTGAAGAGGCACTTGCCGGCGGACCCGAGAAAACCGTATTTGAAAGTGGCATTAAGGAGTCAAAAGTTAGCGCCGTCGGAATCAAGACTCGACTAAGCTATCAAACGGTAGGCACTACGTGGTATTTCGATACAGCTGGATTCGCAGGACGCTAGGGCAGGGCGTGCAGTTGGAATGGTAGCGCGATCCGGCGCAACATCTGGTAGGGACGCGCTCCCGCGCGATCCGCCGTTGCATCTGGTAGGGACGCGCTCCCGCGCGATCCGGCGTGGCACGTCCAAAAAGGGAAGATGAAAAAAAAGCCGTGTAGACACGCAACGCCGGACGCGCGGGAGCGCATCCCTACCGGCGCCGTTCGGGGACCAACGGCTTCATCGCGCTGGGGATTAAATGGCAACGAGGAGGTAACAGGCGTATTTTTCGCCTATGTCCGATCCTGGGCCCAACTCCATCGCAGGCGCTAGTGGACTCGTCGTACGGTACGGTACCCAGACCGTACTCGATCATTCTACACTGACCATCCGCGACGGAGAACGCGTCGGACTCGTGGGCCGTAACGGCGCAGGGAAAACGACTTTTCTTCAGATTGCCGCCGGAATTCTCCAGCCGGATGCTGGCGAATTCGTGCGGCGACGAAACCTGGTCACCGGCTACATGGCGCAGCGCATGACGCTCGATGAATCAGAAACCGTCGGCTGGAACATCCTTGCTGGAGCCCGACGCATTCTCGCTCTCGTTGAGGAATACGAGCATGTTCCCGGGGACAGTCCTCTCAGCGCCACGTTACTGGATCAAATAAATCATTTCGATGGGTGGAACATCGAGCACCGGATCAAGAGTTTGATCAGTAATCTTCATACCCCCGGCCCCGAGCGGATCGTCGAAACCCTATCGGGCGGGGAAAAGCAGCGTGTCGCTCTCTGCCGCGCGTTGGTCGCTCGTCCCGATTTTCTCATACTCGATGAACCAACGAACCATCTCGACACCGACTCAATCGAGTGGTTGGAAGATTTTTTGGCGCGTTATTCGGGGACGTGTCTCTTTGTGACGCACGATCGTTATTTCCTTGATCGAGTTCCCACCAGGATAGTCGAACTCTCGCATGGCCAATTTTACAGTTACGACGGTAATTATACCGATTTTCTTCTCGCGCGCGCTGCGCGGCAAGCTGGAGAGGAACTGCAGGAACGTAAACGGCAGAAATTTCTGAAACGGGAACTCGATTGGGTGCGCCGGAGCCCAAGTGCGCGACGGACAAAATCGATCAATCGCGTCGAACAATATTTCGAACTGGCCAAAGAGGAAGCGCCGACTCCCGAACTTGATATCGAGCTGATAATTCCCCCCACTGCAAAGCTCGGAAATCGAGTGATCGAACTGCGAGCGGTTGGTATGGAACTGGGCGGACGGATTTTATTCAAAGATTTAAATCTCGACCTTGCGGCGGGAGAGAGGCTAGGCGTGATCGGGCGGAACGGGCTTGGCAAATCCACGTTGTTGAAGTTAATGCTCGGTGAGTTACGGCCGACCACGGGCGAAATAAGACTGGGCGCCCGGACCGAGATTAATTATGTGGATCAGAACCGCAGCGCCATCAACGACCAGAACACTGTCTGGGAGGAGGTGGGCGAGGGAAGTGAGGTTGTCCGGCTTGGTGATGAACGCATTACCCTGCGGGCGTATCTCCGTCGATTTCTGTTCACCGAAGAACGGATCAATTCGAAAATAGAGCTACTGAGTGGAGGGGAACGCAGTCGATTGATTCTCGCGAAAATACTGAAGCACGGGGGCAACGTCCTCCTGCTCGATGAGCCTACAAACGATCTTGACCTCGGAACGCTTCGTCTCCTTGAGGAAGCACTTATCGGATTTGAAGGAACCGCAGTCGTCGTCAGCCATGATCGGTACTTCCTGAACCGAGTGTGTACTTCCATTCTCGCCTTCGAAGGCGGTGGTTTGCTCCGATATGTCGTCGGTAACTACGATTACTATCTGGAAAAGCGTATGGATAAGACCGGCGTCGCGGCGACGGTGCAAGAGTCACCGCGTCCGATTGACGCGCAGGCATCATCGTTCCCGCTGCAGAAGCATCGCAAGCTGACCTGGAGTGAAAGAAGGGAATTAGAATCCATGGAAGCCGTGATCAGTTCTGCGGAAGATGCGGTTGCGCGCCTCGAATCTGAATTTGGCGACCCCGAACTTTACACTCAGCACGGGCAGGATTGGCGGCTCGTGGAAACCCGGCTCCGGGCGCTTCGGGCTAAAGTGGCTGAGCTTTACAGCCGATGGGAGGAATTGGAGCAGATCCGGATTCCAAACGACGAAGTTAGAACAGAGTAATGAATAGTCCTGACCCAGAGCGTGAGCAGTCCGGAGCTCCGGAAGGCAGCTTGCCTGGGGAAATCCGCTATGGGGAGGGAAGAGTACTTGCCTATGAAATCATCGGAACAGTCGGCAAACTCAACCTGGTTGATGTCAGGCTTGAGGTCTTGCCTCCGCGAGGCGAAGCCTACGAATTCACAGAGCAGTGGGTGATCCCTGGTGATGCACAGTCGTACCTCCAGATCGGTGTGCGAATCCCGGTAGGCATAACGCCCCACGGTGTCGACTTCGTGGATCCTCTCTTCGGTAACGTTAGTCGAGCCGTTTCTAAGCCGACCGACGAACTGAGTCAGATCATCTCGACGCTTTTCGCTCAGACCGCTGAATCCATGGTGATAGTCGATGCCAATCGACGCATCCTCTGGGTAAACGAAACATATGAAAAGACCTGCGGCTATCGTCTGGAAGAGTTGAGAGGCAAGTACGCGGTCAAGTTGGTTTTTGGGGCGCTGACCGATCCGGAAACAG
>DASZGG010000199.1:0-4621 GCA_035939025.1 Chthoniobacterales bacterium
GAGCTCCGAAAAGCCGCCGAGCCGATGCCCTGCGACGATTCGCCCAAGGGTGATGTGAGGATAGGAAGTATCCCGACTATCCAGGGCGAGGTGAAGTGACAACCGCGCCAAGAGGTCTGTTTGAAGCGTGTGCAATTGCGCTTGCGGTTCCACGCCGATCCATAGAATACGGGGCGATTTAAAGACCGGAAAGCAGCCGAATCCGCTCAGCTGCAGCGTCGGTAGCGCGTTTGCGGCTGCGACGGTTTCCGCAATTTGCTCTCGGACCCATTCGAGTTGCTGCCAGAAGAGATTCCCGAGAAACAGAAGCGTCAGATGAAACTGGGCGGGCTTGGTCCAGCGGACCGACAGTTCCAGCCCGTATCGTTCATCAAGCCGCTCGCGAAGGAAAGTCTGCTGATCCCTCAGTCTGGAAATGATCTCCGGGGGTGGGTTGAGCGAAATAAACAGACGGAGAACCGAAGTTGATGGCATGACCACACGGTGAGCCTGCATCGAAATGCTCAGGCTAATGTAAGCGAAAGCTCCAGCTTTTGCCTCCTCAGCCTCCTCATCAAGATAGACGGCAAAAGCTGGAGCTTTCGCTTACGACGACAGCGCAGCATTCCGTGCCGCGAGCAAGCCGCGACAAATAAAGCCATTGTATTCCGCGTTGCGCCGGACGCCCGTGACTCTCCGCAAATAAGTCCGGAATCCGCTCGAGTCCAGCGGGCTCCCGTCAACGGTCGTGAATGCGAAACCTTCCTCCCCGCAATGGTTTCTTCGCCGACTAAAAACATAAAGATTACGTAGTCTAGCGCCTTCTGCTTCCAACGGCAGTGACATCAGTTCCCGCAAGCTGACCGCCGTGATCCATGCTGGGTCCCGGCCATTTGCCAACAAATGGCGAATCAGCAACTCTTGTCGCCGCTCGAAAGCCTTTCCCAGAAACTTCAGCCGTATGGCGCTCAAGTCGTCGTCGGTTTCCCCAGGAAATGCATCGCGGAAGTCTTGCTTAAGAGCAACACCGCGATTGATCAGGTCGGCACTGAAATGATCCAACAACTCGACCGTCACCTTTTCTACCCACGGGAGTTCAGTCACTGCGTCCCGCATGTCGCTGGCCATGAGGAATGCGAAGTTCGGGGCGCACCAATAGGTTGGCAACCGAAACTCGATGCGAATTTTATTCCCGGGTTGAATTTGCACCGAAGTGACGAAATCCAGCGAAGTGACGGACTCGTCAATTTCGGGGTCGGTCACCGTGCCGAGTGCAGACCATACCTCCTGCGTTCGAGTATCTCTATCCATCAGGTGCTGTTTCTGCCAAAGTTTACACCATCGCCGCTGTAGCCTCAGCTTTTGCGGGCAGAGACAGGCCAAGCTTCTTGCGTCGATCAGCGATATCAATGTCGTACAAGCGCGCGGCGTTCTCTCCCATTATCTTCCTCCTAACTTCGAGAGTAAGGGATTTGCCTGTTTCGGCGGCTACATCATCCGGCAGCTCAAAATTCATGAATTCCTCTACAATCCACTTCGGGCTCCAGATACCGTAGTCGCTGCCATACAGAATCCGGTCAGGCCCTAACCAGAAAAGCAATTCGCCAAGTATTTCACCAAAATAGTGGGGACGCCTGTGAATCAGTGCGGTCACCACTGCGAGACCTGCATAAACGTTTGGCTCCTGAGCGGCAATGTAACAAAAGTCTTCGAGACGCGGCAGGCCCACGTGTTCAACGATGAAGTTAAGATCAGTGAAGGTCGTGGCTGCGTCGTCCACGTCTTCTACGTCGAAAGCATCCTTGTTCAGGGGCCTGATCGTCGGTCCCTTATGCACGTGGATATTCTTAATACCCAGTTCCTGGCATTTCTCAAAGTAACGGTAGGCCCAAGGATCGGTGAGCTTCCATCCCTTGGAATCACCATGCCATTCCGCCGTGTAGAGCTTCACTCCTTTCCAATTGTATGCTTTAGCGTCATGCTCAAGCACCTCCAGCCCATTCTCCCCATTGCGCGGATCCCAAAAGCCATTCGCAATAATACGATCCGGATGCTGTTGTCTGAATGCCTCATTCCTTTTCAGATTCGAAAATCCATGGTGATAAAAATCGCCAAGATATTGCGGATTGAAAATCGCGACGTCGGCGTAGCCCTCTTCGAATACGTCCTTGACATAGTCCTCCTCGGTATACCTTTCGAATTTCTCTTTTGGCCAAATATATGAATCTGGACCGAGATGATGATAATCGTAAAAGCAGTCAATAAACTGTTTCCCGTGAATGTTCCTCTGATTAGCCGGACTGCCATCCCACAAATGCGTGTGACCGTCGATGACGAAGATTTTTTCTCCGGATTTTGTAGTAAACATGGTGATATCCTATTTGAATTGCGTGTTAAGGTATTAACACTGCCCGACCCTTGACCTGACCGTTGTGCAAATCGTGCAGTGCCTGGTTAGCTTCGCTCAGCTTGTAGTATTTTGTGGCTAAATGGACCCGTCCCCGGTCAGCCAACTCCATTAGTTCCACCAATTCCGCATAGTTGCCCACAAGGTTCCCGATGATTCTTCTTTCCGTCGTAATCATATCCAGCGCGGAAATTCGGATCTCTCCCCCGTAACCGACGATATAGTAGGCTCCGTCGTTCCGCGTCATCGCCAACCCATTCTGGATGGAGTTTCCTTCCCCGACGAAATCGATCACCGCTTCCGCACCTTTCCCCCCAGTCAGTGCCTGGACCGCTTCCACCTGGTTTTCATCGGCCTTGACGATGTGATGGGCGCCGCACTCCTTGGCCAGGGCCAAGGCAATGTCTGATCGGTCTAGGGCGATGATGTCTGCAGAACATAGGGCACTTAAAACTTGTATTCCGATATGACCCAGTCCGCCGACGCCGATCACTACGACACGTTCTCCGGGAAGGAGATGGTAAGCCGCCTTCTTTGCTACGTGATACGCCGTCAGGCCCGCGTCTGCGTGCGGAGCGACATCTTTAGGGGCTAGCGTTTTCGGCAACGAAATCAGTGAGCTGGCGCCGGTGCGCAACAGTTCCGCATAACCGCCATTGGTGCTAATACCGGGAAACTCACTGCCTTCGACATGCATATCATGACCGCGCCGTGCAGCCAAGGCATGGCAGTTTGAAATCAAGGGATGGCAGATGACCGGATCGCCTTTCTTAAAGCCCTCCACCCCTTTACCTACTTCTTCTACCCAGCCGGCATTTTCGTGTCCCATGACGTACGGCAGTTTCACATCCACTTTCTGACGCCATATCCCCTCAATGACGTGGAGATCAGTGCGGCAAACACCAGCTCCTCCAATGCGGACAATGACATCCGTGCTTCTAGCCAATTTCGGTTCTTCTACTTCCTCCAGGACCACGAAGTCCGGGTTGGTCAGCGAAGTGTCATACTGATGAAGAACAGCGGCTTTCATAATAATTCACGAGAAGGTCAAGACAGGTTTGAAATTCGCCACCGAAGCGTCGTCCAGGGCGCGCCGGTTTCTGAGCAAGTTGGGGGAGCAGCATGGGGGGTAACGACGACTAGCGCATCGTCGCACTTAATCTGGAAGCATCGCCGCGAACCGGCAAGCACGTTTTTTGGTTTCCACGCGGTCCGGTTGTCTCGTAACGTTGCCCTCGGGAGCGCGGCCGTATCGCGGGCTTGCTTTCGGCCGGCCCCTGATAGAGATGTGTCGCTCCGAATGCGACAGATGTTTCTTCCTTTGTTGGTAAGCATGGCGATGCCATGTGTTTTTTGTCACGCAACCTCGGGCGACTTTAGCCCGGCATCTCTAAGGGCCGCTTCCAGATATTCCGCCGCAAGGAGTGGGTTCTCGTTCCTGGTCATCCAGGACGGGCGCGTAAAATACGAGAATTATGCACATGGCGATGCTGCGGATCGGACCGTCTCGATCTTCAGCGGTACCAAGGGTTTTTGGTGTGTCGCCGCCGCGGCCGCGGTCCAAGACGGAATTCTCGATTTCGACGAACCGGTCTGTGACACGATTACCGAGTGGAGATCTGATCCAAGGAAGTCAGATATTCGTGTTCGGGATCTCCTGAATTTCACCGCCGGAATCGAGCCGGCATTTTCGCTGCATGGGAGAAGCATAAGCGATCGGAACAGATACAGTATCAGGCTGCCAGCCGCCCGTGCGCGTGGGGAATCTTTCATCTACGGTCCGAGTCAGCTCCAGATTTTCAGCGAACTCCTTCGGCGAAAGCTCGAGCCGCGTCATCTGACTCCGGAGCAATATCTCGACCGGCGGATTCTGCGAGCGTTCGGAATCGGCGACGTCGACTTTCGAGAGGACGGCAAGGGTAACCCACTCCTGGCCAGCGGGTTTCGGCTAACGGCTCGCCAGTGGGCGGAGCTAGGAGAATTGATTTTGGGCAAAGGTAAATACCGAGGACGTCAGATCGTGCGGTGGGAACTCTTAGCTGAATGCTTCCGAGGGACCCATATCAATCCGATGTTCGGAATGGGTTTTTGGTTAAACCGCTCTGCGCCTGATGGTCGCGAGGTGGATGTCGAAAGTATGCTCGAATTGCCCTGGGAACGTCAGAATTGGCGGGCGGCGTGTCTTTGCCGTGAAGCACCCAGAGATATGATCGCGGCGATCGGTTCGGGCTATCA
>DASZGG010000200.1:0-6255 GCA_035939025.1 Chthoniobacterales bacterium
TGTTGTAGGTCTTACCAACCGTTAAGTTGTTTAGTGTGACCGCGATATCTTGGGTGGATCCGTTCGCCACGTTGTTCAAAACGGAGTTGAATGCTGCATCGCTGGTGTTTGCTTGAGCCAGGAGACCACTACGGTCACCCACATAGTTTGCGACTGTAATGCTGTGAGCCGTATTGCTGCCGGAGTAAGTGCCGTTGCTACTTAGAGAATCGCTATAGCCCTGGAACAGGTAACCGTTCGCAGTTCGCTCAGCCGGCGTATTGGCGCCTAATCCTACCGAGCTCACGACACGCTCGGGAGAACTGACTAAGCGAAGAACGGAATCATCTTTAAATGTTCCCGCCGTTAATGTTATGCCGGTGCTCAAAACCGGCGTCACCGCCGCCGAGTCATCGCTTTTCCCGTTCTGATTCGACGCGGAAACGATATAGTAATCGGTCATTCTACCTGGCACGTTATCCACAAAACTACTATTGGTCGTGGTACCGATCGGGAAGAAAGGTCCTTGAGCGGAGCGCCCTCGTTTCACCGTGTAGCTGGTCGCAAACTGCGATGGAAGCCAGCTCAACGTCACCTGAGCAGTATCATGTTGGAGCTGGACCTCGGTAGCGGTCAAACTAGTTGGTACTACGGGAAGAGAACTGCTCACCGTAACGTTATCCAAATCGAATTGGAACGTGCTCGATTCATTTTTCGGCTTCTCGCTGATCGTTGAATTTTTAAGAGTCATGCTTCCGACCGCCTGCGGATTGGCCCAAACGGCATGGAAACCGGGCTGTGCCAACCCGAAATTCCCGATATGCACATGCTTCAGGATCGCATTGTCCAACGGTTGACTCGCCTCGATGGCAACTCCGTAGGCAAGACTGTCTTCTATATTTACATTCGAAACGGTCAGCCCTGACAATCCGGCGTTGGTAATTCCTGCGGAATTCATGGCCAGCCTGAGCCCGGCCCACCATCCAGGCGTATTTGAATCATAGCCGCCGGTGCGAATCAGATCGCAATCGGCGACCGTGGTGGTCCCACTGAAATAATTAGTTCCTTCGCCAAA
Source organism: Chthoniobacterales bacterium (assembly GCA_035939025.1). Taxonomy (GTDB): domain Bacteria; phylum Verrucomicrobiota; class Verrucomicrobiia; order Chthoniobacterales; family JAFAMB01; genus JAFAMB01. The sequence continues at coordinate 1,055 of DASZGG010000200.1, forward strand.
AAGCCCGCTGATCAGGACACCGCAGCCAACACTGATATCCCGAAACAAGCAGTGGGTAATCTTATTGCCGGGAGCGCCGTAAATCGCGCCTCCGCTGGCTACGAAATTGAGTTCAGCGGTACAATGATCGATTGTGTTATAGCCAGGAGAGTAAACCTGCGAAGCCGGAATCGCCTGCGTAATTTCGGGAGTGGTGGGCCATATGGCAAACGAGTCGTCGCCGGTGCCGCGGGCGGTACAATTGTAAACCAACGTATTCCGCATCCCGACATTCAAGTTATATCCGTCCGCGATGAGATCTCGCATCCGGCAATCACTGATGACCAGTCCGTCGGAGTTACTCGGCCAACACCCAACTTTGGTATGTTCTACCCAAATTCGCTCGATGGTCGATCCGGTGCCGTAGGAACCAAATAGGCCATCGTTCTCTTCGGGATCGCTCCGGTAATTGAGTTTTCCTTGAATGGCGAAATCGGCCAAGTGAACATTGCTGCCGCCCCCGATTACGCGTACCCGACGGTACTGATCGGTATATAGGTTAGGATCTCCGACTAAATTGGTGTACCACATACCTGCACCTTGAATCGTCACGTCGTGTAAACCCAGGTCGCCTGGAATGGTGCTGGTGATGTCCTGCGTTACCAGGTAGTTACCTGCCGGTATCCAGACTTTTTTGTGCTGAGTAATTGCGTCCTTGATGCAATTATCGATTGCGGCCGAATCATCCGTGACCCCGTTACCGACGGCATTGTACGGAGGGTTTTTGACCGAAAGCCAACCGCCGGTCGCCGGCATCGTCCCCGGAGGCGGGACCCTCTCTAAATCGACCAGGGTAACGATATAGTAAGGCGACGCATCGCTGGCATCCTTCTGGAGACGTATCTTGTCGTTTGGGGCGACATTGAGGCCCAGCAGCTGGGCTTCATTATAAAAATTCCGAGGATGACCGTCGGACGGATTGTTGGTCCACGAATAAAAGCCGTAAAGCCAGGAGTACTTCGAGGTGACCGCAAGTTTTTGAACAAAAACGCCATTCTTATAGACGCTTATGGTCGAATCAAACCCTACTCCGGTGGCCGTGTCTGGTATGCTGTAGCGGACAACCAGACTATTGGCCCACTCGCGAGCCTTCAATTCAACATACTGTCCGGTTTCGGAGAGCTTAATGCAACTGCGCTCCGCGGATTCCCCTTCAACGGTAAACGGCTGGTAGCCAGGGCCCATTCGCGTTCCGTTGGTACTCATTTCCCTGGAGTAATAGGTTACCCAGGGAACCGCTGCACCGGGCGACGCAAGCCCGGATTGCAACGAGGCGGTAAGAAGAATCAGTGGAATAGCAAATCGAGATGGGAGGAGGGACATAGGATTGGAGGGTTAATCTTTGTCTGTCGGTTGGGGGCTTTCGGAAAGAAAGGGTTACGGCTGAGAAAAATCGGAGATGCCGTAGGTCCAGATCGAGCGTCCATGGGGATAGCGTCCTTAAGCTGTCGAGGCAGCAAAAATACTTAATGCTTTAAGTATAGAAGTCAAAAAAAATTTAATGCTTTAAGTAGAATGCGCTAAGTTGCGCCCGGATGAGACCTTCCTTGAAAGACCGCGGCACTCTAACCGACGTGGCCAAAGTCGTCGGCGTTTCGGTCGCCTCCGTCTCCTACGCGTTTAGCCGGCCCGATCAGCTCTCACCCAAATTGCGGGAAAAAATCCTGGCCACCGCGCGATCCCTCAACTATCCGGGACCGAATCCTGCCGCCCGGATGCTTCGAACCGGTTTTGCCGGCTCTATCGCTGTAGTGTACGCCTCACCGTTATACCACGTTTTTCAGGACCCGGCGGCTTCGGCATTCTTGAGTGGGGTCGCTGAAGCGTGTAGCGAACGACGTCTCGGATTACTCCTCCTGCAATGCGGAGAAGGCTATGAGAGCATCATCCGGAGCGCTGCCATTGACGGTCTCATCATTTACACGATGCCAAATGACGCGGTGACCATCCAAACAGTCGTAGACCGGGGCTTACCGATGGTCATCGTCGACCAATTCTCGCTCCCCAATGTCCCATTTGTCGGGATCGAAGATCAGGCAGCGGCCCGCGTCTGTGCGCGGCACATCAAAGCCCTTGGGCACCGAAGGCTTGGCATTGTGACGTTCCCATTGCATGCTGACAGATACTGCGGCCCCATCGATAAGAGACGTTTGGAAAAGGCTTGCTTCGAAGTAGCTCGGCGTCGGATGCAGGGGTATCTCCGTGCCATTGATGCTGGCGGGCCTAAGATTTCGGTAAAAATCTGGGAATGTCCCCGGAGCAGCGAGGAGGACGGCAGGACGGCGGCCGAATACCTCCTTAAGAAAAACCCTCGTCCGACCGCGATCCTGGCCACGAGCGACCGATTGGCCCTTGGGGTGATGGAGGTTGCGCGCAAATATCAACTCCGCATTCCGGACGATTTAGCCGTGGTCGGCTTCGATGACATCCCAGCGGCCAGAATGAGCGCGCTGCCACTGACGACCGTGCGTCAACCGTTCGAGGAAAAAGGGCGTTTTGCCGTGGCGGCGTTGCTCAGGGAGAAGGGACCGCTACGAACTATCCTGCCCACAAAGCTTATCATTCGCCAGTCGAGCGATCCCGGGGTTCTTAGAGCCGATCAGGAAAGGGAAATCGACATACGGTGATGTGAACTTGTTCCACGTTTTCAGTTACTCACCGAGGTCGATGAGACTCATGAGATCAGGGAATTCGCATCTCTTGGATTCGCTCCGTCTAACGGTTCCCCACCGCAAGGCAAAGGGTTTTCGGCGCGATAAATCTATTTAGTCCGGTTGGGTCGACGATGTTGTGCTGGTCGTGAGTATATTAAAGTTTGAACCGCTCTGAGTCGTTCCATTCACGGGTTGATCGGTAACAATGAGAGTCGTTCCAGATGAAACCACTGCCCGCGCCTGCACGAGAAAGCTCTGTGGAATAACGAGGCGTTTCTCGAGAGCCTTGAGATCCGGCGCAGGAGAGCCACTTGCGCTTCCGAGCGCCTGCCATTGGCGGCTCCCGTCCGGAAGGGTTATTGCCAAAGCGGCATAGGCGTAGCTCCCGGAGGGAAACGTGGCATCGACTCCGCCAATTTGCGCGCGACCAATTTCCACCCCGTTCCGATACACGTAAGCTTGGCTGTCCGCGCTGCTGAAGAGTATCGATACCGGACCCTCCGGTGATTTTTCCGGAGTCCACACGAATTGCCCTGGGGCGAGTGTTGGCGCCGGCTCGCTTGCGAACAACAACCCGGGACGGGACGTTGTGCCCGTCTTTGTCTTTCCATCGGTCACTACCACAGTCGTTCCTTTGTCGGTGACTGTGTAGAGCTTCTGTGCGAAATCGAGCGGCAACCGCACGCAACCGTGGGAGGCTGGATATCCGGGTAAATTCCCGGCGTGCAACGCCACCCCGGTCCATGTCAATCGCTGCATATAAGGCATCGACGCGCCCTTATATATGCTGGAAGTGTGTTTCTCGTTTTTCTGAAGGATCGTGAATACACCTGTCGGCGTGCGATGCCCTGACTTGCCAGTGCTGACGGTCGAGCGCCCGATCCGCACACCATTGCGATAGACGTAAAGCGTCTGCTCCGGGACGCTCACTATGATCACAACTGGTCCGGCAGGCGAAACAGCCGGCTTCCACACGTAGTCTCCTGTCTTCAGAGTCGGAGTAAGAGGCGCTTGCTCTGTCCCAGAGGTGAATTTTTCCGCGTCAGCATGCGGGGCGCCCGCAATAATGAACGAAATTGCACTTAGGAGCGAAAGCAGCCCTGTAAACTTTGCCCACCAGGCATTCCGAGCGTTGCCGTCGATTTTTCCTTTTTTCATGAACTCCGCAACGAATACTCAGGAAACCGCGGACCTACAAACCGAAATTGGTGCTACCGCAAACGCGGAGGTTCTTCAGGGAACGCTGGGAGCTTGTCAGACCGCGCTCCCGCCCTCGTCCGATCGCTTCAGCACCCAAGAACGCGAAGAAAGAACCTTGCCTAGGAAAGCACGCATCACGCCGTTGAATTGCTCTGGCCTTTGCAGTGGTGCGAAATGGCTCACGCCAGGCACGAGGATCAATTCCGCGCCGGGAATGCTCCGGGCGAGATATTCGGCGTGTTCGAGTTTGATGAACTCGTCATGCTCGCTTTGCACGATGGCGATGGGTACGTGGATTTCGGCCAGATCGCGCGGGGAATAGTTCGGCTCCGTCCGCTGCATCTGCTGGACCGCTTCGGCAAAGGCCTGGAACTGGTCCGGGGTGGCTGACAGCTCGGCATAATCCCTGATGTGCCGGGCGAGACAGCGCTGAATGGTCGGTGTGAGTTCAAAGGGCTTGGTGCCGCTGGGATCCATGTTGCAGGCAAAGTAGAAGACGCCTGCGATACGCGCGGGGGCTTGTCTGGCGAGGACCAAACCGGTGCACGCACCATCGCTCCAACCCACGACAGCTGCATTTTCCAAGTGCAACGCGTCCATCACTGCGAGAACGTCGGATGCCATCAACTCATAGGTGAATGGTCTGAGATCGCGGGTGCTGCGGCCATGCCCTCGGCTATCAATGAGCACGGCGCGATGGCCGGAACTGACCAGCTCCGGGACCTGGTATCCCCAATTGCCGCTTTGGCCGAGGCCACCATGCAGCAGGATAACCGGAGAGCCGGACCCGTATGTCTCGTACCAAATACGCGCACCGCCGTGTTCGATGTAGCCCTGATCGCTCGCGACCGGCAGGGGCGCGGCACCATGCGCCTCGAAATTCTTAAGATCATCGTCGTATGATTCCATATTGATCTGACTCAAAGATCCCCTATTCCATCGAGATGGCAGACAATTCTCCGTTTGTATTTGCCGGTCTCTGGGAGGGCTGGTCACTCGAAAGAGGCTACATTTTTCCACGCCATTCACAAATAACAATAGGAATAGCCAGCAGAATACACCCGAGGAATATCACTAGGAAAGGCCAGAGTTCCAGTAGGACAAGCTGAACTATAGCCCAGATTATTGCGATTAAGGCTAGAACCTGGATAGGTGCACCAAAATACCATCGATCCGAAGACATCCGAATCAGGCTACAGACCCTATGTGCATCCTGTCAAGGCACCCTTGGCGCGTTGATGCGTCCTCCGCAAGGTCGAAGGGGTAGCGGTCCGCAGGTTCCAGACGGTCCAAGACGCGGCCACCTCC
>DASZGG010000201.1:0-10402 GCA_035939025.1 Chthoniobacterales bacterium
GATGGCTACGCCACGATCGACCTTGCCCTCAGCAACTGCCTTCGCCAGCGGGATTACAAAATCTGGATAGTCGTCTTCTTGGTTAAAACTGTAAGCACCTAAATCAATGACCTCGTGAGAGGCCGTCGTGAGACGTTTTACTATCTCTTCCTTCAGGGGTAATCCCTCGTGATCAGTAACGATTCCAACAGGCATGTCTTTTTTCTCTCTCTTTCGCTTTGTTAACCTTGGCCGATGAGTTGTTCGACGCCTTCCTGATCTTTACGACCAGGTTGCCCATTCTCAGCTGCCGCACGATCGGCGAACAGTACGGCGTGGTCTTGGCTAACGCGCCCGACTGGAATTGATGGATCAGCCTTGAGCAAGCGGCCAAAGCACGCCAATTTTTTCGCGGCCCGTGACTAACCAAAGAATCCGCCGGGCGCGATTGAGTACCGGGTAGGTCAATGTCATCCATAACAGGGTTGAGCATCTCGGCTTTCAGTTGCATTGCTCTCATTGTCTCCCTCCGGTAGATTTAAGACTCAGCCACGAGGAGGCTTCCGTCTTTGTCCTTGACCGGAACACTCCCTGTTTTGATAGCGGCTCGGAGGCGTTTCATGGCCGCTATTACCCCGTCATCGTTATTAAAGATCGCCGATCCGGCGACCAGCACGTTGGCCCCTGCCGCTATTCCCAGTGGAGCGGTGGCTGCATCTATGCCGCCGTCCAGCTCCAATTCGCAAGCCGGATTGGTCTGCTCAATCATCTGACGAACACGCCGGATCTTGGGCAGGACTGAGTGTATGAAGTGTTGATGTCCAAAGCCCGGGTTGATCGTCATAATCAGCACCAAGTCCACGTCTACCAGAATTTCATCCAGTACACTGGGGGGTGTTGCTGGGTTGATGACCACTCCGACGCGTTTGCCCAGCCCCTTAACACGATGAACGGTTCGGTGTAAATTATTGTTGCCCTCCCAGTGGACGAGAAAGGAATTGGAACCCGCCTCCACAAACGCATCGAGGAACAAATCGGGATCTGAAATCATTAAGTGCGTCTCCAATGGCAGCCCAGTCACCTGTCGGAGCGACTGTATGATTGGTACGCCGAACGAGATATTGGGAACGAAATGTCCGTCCATCACATCCACATGGATGCGATCGGCCCCACCCTGCTCAGCCTGGACTACCTGCTCACCCAACCGGGTGAAATCCGCTGAGAGAATCGACGGAGCCACCTTGACTATGGTATGAGCGACTTCGGTTTTGTTTTCTCCTTTCATAACCAGTCAATCAGTTAGCGGGTGCAGCAACAGCTGCACCATTTGGCTCTGAAAACCAGAGTGATACTTGGCTGGAGAGCATCCGTGACGTCTACCATTGCCCGCGCTAAGTACCGAAAAGCTTTCCCTCGCCTATGTCTCGCTCCCTGCTCGGGTGGCGAGGGAAACGCCGTCTCTAGCATCTGTTTAACAAGCTCACCGACGCCCAGGCTGTGCTCAGGAAACGTGTTCAAGGCACCGCACTGCCAGCGCCGTCCAGCCCGTTTGGTGGCTGGCTCCGCAACCGCGGCCGGTTTCTGCGTGAAAATATTCATGAAATAAAACCAATTCGCGCCAATACGGATCCTGTGCGTATCGAGAATCATTGCCATGACAGGGTCGAGCGCCCTGATTGTCTGGTAAAAAGAGACTGCTAAGCCGATGGGCAAGTTCATCGGCAACATCATTCAGCGTGAGGAAGTGGCCGGAGCCAACCGGGCACTCGACTTTCAGCGCGTCGCCGTAAAAATGATGATATCGTTCGAGAGCCTCTATCAGGAGATAGTTGATCGGGAACCAGATCGGACCTCGCCAGTTAGAGTTCCCTCCGAATAGGTAGGTATTCCCTTCTCCCGGACTGTAATCGACCCGGTATTCGTGGTCGTTAACTCTGAAAATATAGGGTTGTTGCCGGTGAGCTGCTGAAACTGAGCGAATGCCAAACGGCGACAAGAATTCCGATTCGTCCAACATGTAGCGCAGTGCGCTCTCCAGGCGTTTGCGCGATGGAATCGCTAGCATACGATGTTCATGATGGGGACAGCGTTGGCACCAGGTTATCAACCGCGCTAGATCCGGACGGTTTTCGATGAACCACTTCATTCGTTTCCAGAACCCGGGGAGTCGCTGAATTTGTTCTTCCTCGAGTAATTCGACCGCTGTTAGAGGTAGCAGGCCAACCAGAGACCTTGAGCGGAGCGGAATCATTCCCCCATTCAGTTTCAGTTGATCGTAATAGAACCCGTCAGTCGCGTCCCAGAGCCCGGTTCCACCCAGGTTGTTCATGGCGTCGGCAATCCGGACAAAATGTTCGAAGAACTTGGATGCTAGATCTTCGTAAACCTGATTCTCTTGAGCGAGTTCCAGCGCGATTGAGAGCATGGTTAAGCAGTAGAACGCCATCCATGCGGTTCCGTCAGATTGCTGGAGGAATCCACCACTGGGCAACGGATTGGATCGGTCAAACACTCCGATATTATCAAGTCCAAGAAATCCGCCCTGAAACAAATTATTGCCTTCGGTATCTTTGCGATTCACCCACCAGGTGAAATTCAGGAGCAGTTTCTGGAAAATACTTTCTAAGAACTGACGATCGCGCTCCCCGCGAGCAGCGCTGATCTTATAAACACGCCAGGCAGCCCAGGCGTGCACGGGCGGATTCACATCACCAAACGCGAACTCGTATGCGGGAATCTGCCCGTTCGGGTGCATATACCATTCCCGAAGCAAGAGAGTTAGTTGCTGTTTAGCAAAATCGGGATCAATCCGAGCCATCGGGATCATATGAAAGGCAAGGTCCCAAGCTGCGAACCAAGGATACTCCCATTTGTCCGGCATCGAAATGATGTCTCGCGAAGAAACATGTTCCCATTCATGATTTCGCCCGCCTCGGCGTTCCTGGGGCGGCGGCGGAGTGGCATCACCGTTTAGCCAATCCGTTATTACATAGTGATAAAACTGCTTACTCCATAAGAGCCCGGCATAGCCTTGGCGGGCGACGTTCCGGGACTCCGCGTGGACTGTGGGCGGCAGAATGGGGTCGTAAAATTCGTCGGCTTCGCGCTGGCGTTCTGCACAAATGCTATCGAACTGTTTGCCAAATAACCATTCGGGGGCCGCTGCGGCCGATACCAACCGAAGTCGAAGCTGTGCAGTTTCTCCGGGCTGAATGGTTGGCTTAAAATGGGGAGCGCATTTGGTACCTACCTGTTCGCCGTTTACAGCATCGCGCTCTCCAGCCACTATATAGTTGTGGAAAGCGTCTTTTACGCATGGCGTCGGATTGGGGGCTCCCCAGAGCCGATTGGCGTTAGTCTCGTTCTCGGTAAACAAAACCTCGGCGTCGCCATCGAAGGCGAACAGGTAGTGGCCCAAACTGTCGTGCTCTGCCTGGACTATATCGGCAGAGTGGAGGCGCAGACGCGGCATCGAAGCGCGACTGGCTGGTCGCCAGCGCCAGGTGTTACGAAACCAGAGGTTAGGCAAGATATGCAAGAGGGCTGCTTCAGTGCCGCGGTTCGTTGCGCTGATGCGAATTAACAAATCATCAGGACCGGCTTTCGCATATTCAATCTGGACGTCGAAATAGCGATTTCCGTCAAAGGCTCCTGTGTCGGCCAGCTCGAACTCAGGTTCGGACAGCCCTCGACGGCGGTTCTCGTCAATCAGCTGGCGATAAGGGAACTCGGACTGAGGGTATTTATATAAGGCTTTGGCGTAAGAATAGGTGGGGGTTGCGTCCAGATAGTAATAGTTCTCTTTGACATCTTCGCCGTGGTTCCCTTCCGATCCCGTTAGGCCAAAGAAGCGTTCCTTCAGAATCGGGTCCTTTCCATTCCAGAGTGCGAGGCCGAAACAGAGCCGGCATTCTCGGTCCGTGAATCCCAATAGTCCATCCTCTCCCCAACGATAAGTCCTGCTGCGAGCGTGGTCATGAGAGAAGTAATCCCAGCAGTTTCCGTAGGGAGAATAATCTTCACGTACGGTCGCCCACTGACGCTCTGAGAGGTATGGTCCCCAACGCTTCCAATTTGTAATTCGGGCACGATCTTCAGAAAGACGGATCGCTTCGGCTAGCAATGATGATTGGTTATTCATTTTAAGGCAGAGCAGCGCTGGCTAATGGACCGGAATCCACTGACCTCGAAATCGGGGATCACGGCGTTTTTCGAATGCGAGCGCGGTGTATAATCCGTCCAAGCCGCTGCCGAGGATGAGGACTCGATTCTTTTTCATGGTTTCTGCTCCTTTGCGCTGGCTGGTGCCTTTAGGCACCGCGAGCATCAGGTTTGTCGCAGTTGTCGGTTAAATCTTATGGAGGAGTTTGGTTCTTCGTAGCGCCTGCTATTTACTGAGAATTGATAATAGCCGTAGGAATTCCCCCATGGACCAAGCCTGAAATGGGCAGCCTCGCGGCCTTTGAGGAGGTTCTCCGTCCGCGATCTCCGAGATATGGTTGAGTCCCGCTTCGCGTAGATGCTCGAGAAGCGGAGGTAGAAACCGTGCGCTGGCTTCAGCTTTCGCCTCGAGCGTATTCTGTCTGACGCGAAGCCAAGCCTCCACAAAGGGACCGATAAGCCAGGGCCAAACTGTTCCTTGATGATAACCGCCGTCACGCTGTAGCACCTCTCCTTCATAGCGCGGCACATACGCAGGTTCTGTCGGTGCGAGGGATCGCAGTCCAACCCGTGTGAGTAAACTGGTTTCGACAGTTGCGACGATACGGTTTGCCCTTCGGCCAACAAGGATCGTGATGATAGATGCCATTGCTTCGCGCTTCAACGCTGGGCAGAGCTGAGTATGGGCGCCAAATGACCTTCCCAGACTTCTCGAGCGGCCCAAACTGAAACGCGCTGTTTTCATGATGGGTTGCATGGAAGTCCCTACCAGAGAGAAGAGGCCGGACCCGCAGTGTGGCTTGCAGCGGGACCGCACCTATTAGCTTCCAAGCAAGGACCACAATTTGACTGCCGTGCACTGCAAAAAATTCTTGCTCGATAGTGATCCCTTCACCCAATTCGAATGTCCAGGTTGGCCAGGGGTCAAGCCGGAATGAGGTTAATCGGGTGGCGCCGTCAGGGTAGAGGACATCTGGATGGTAATGTTGTGAGGAAATAGCGAACGGGATGTGTGAGAGTTCTATCCAGGCCTCAACCCCATTTACCAGAATGGTACGTCCAGCCGGCGGCATCGTTGCGGGCAGCAGCAAGCCATGGTAGCGTCCGGTTCGAACGCCTGAAACAGTACCGCTGGCGAAACCACCGAGCCCGTCCGGCTCAAGCCATTCAGCTTCAAGCGGGGGAAGAGTCGTCGACATTCGATTCTACGCTCCGGTTGCGACTCCAGGATATAGCGTCATCCCACCATAGTTCTTTTTATTAGATCCGCTGGCCGTGGTAGGATCAACGGAAGAAATTCTCTGGTTATTCATCTCTAATATCACTTCTGTTTGTGTTAGTAGCGTGGATTGTCTCTGTCTTCGTTAGTCAGTAGTTACGGGGCTGATGTCTTCGTATCTCAAGATTAGAACAGATTGCGCGCCAACTCGTAAGCACGGAGTGACTGTTCTTAAGGAACTCAATTCGCGGTGGTCGCACCGCGGTGGTTTGAATCAACAGTTTCACTTGTTGCCCCAGCCGGCCCCTTTCTTGGGTGGAATGTTCCGTAGATGAGCCGGTCGGCGCGGCTAAACGTTAGGTAGGAGTAGGCCCACTGAAAGAACACCAGCAGACGATTCCGTAGCCCAACCAGAAAAAGCAGATGGACAAACAACCACGTGAGCCAGGCAAGGAAACCCCCGAAGCGGGCAAATTTCAGATCGGCGATCGCCTTATTGCGACCGATTGTGGCCATTGAGCCTTTATCGAGATAGTGAAACGCTTGGGGTTTCTCGCCGCGAAGTAACAAAAGAATGTTCTTGCTAGCACGCCGGCCCATTTGCATCGCCGCCGGACTTACTCCAGGGAGGGGGTTACCGGTTTTATCTTTGAAATACACCATATCTCCAATCGCGAAGATCTCTGGATGACCAGGCACAGATAAGTCTTCATTCACGATGATTCGACCGGCTCGATCGGTTTCTGCGCCCACGCTCTTGCCAATAGGCGCCGCGGTATTGCCCGCCGCCCAAACAACAGTCCTGCTAGGAATAAACTCTCCGTCGACACTCACCCCCTGATCGCTTACATTCTTAACTATTGTTTGCGTCCGGATTTCGACACCCATACTTTCCAGCTGCGTTACCGCCGACCGGGACAGGTCCTCGGAGAAACTCGGTAAAATCCGCGGCGCACCATCCAATAGCACAATGCGGGCGGCGCGGGAGTCGATGCGCCGAAAATCTTCAGATAGCGTACGGCGGGCGAGCTCGGCAATGGCACCGGCCATTTCCACACCCGTTGGTCCGGCGCCCACCACTGTAAAAGTCAACGCGGCCTCGCGATCCTTCTGCGAATCCGACATTTCAGCCGCTTCGAAAGCACTCAAAATACGGCGGCGCAATTCGACCGCATCTTCCAAACTCTTCAGCCCAGGCGCAAAGCCCTCCCATTCGTCACGGCCAAAGTAAGAGTGTCGTGCTCCAGCCGCGAGAATTAGATAGTCGTACGCGTAGCAACGATCGTCGTTTGTGTGTACCTGCTTTGAGTCCGTATCGATTCGGGCGACTTCGCCTAAAACCACCTCAATGTTTCTGGCATTTTTAAGAATATGCCGAATGGGTTGTGCGATATCGGCTGGCGAAAGCGCCGCACTCGCCACTTGATAGAGCAATGGCTGAAACAAGTGATGATTTGTGCGATCGATTAGCGTCACGCTTACATTGTTTCCCGCGAGTTCTTTCGCTGAGTTGAGACCACCAAAACCTCCTCCGACAATTACGACGTGAGGCAACGAATCGGTATTAACTAGAGGTGCTTCCATACTTCTCGTAAATGCTAAGTCTTATCTTTTCGCCCAACCGGTAGAATCCTATTTGTTTCCAGACCTAGGGCTTTCTTGAACCGCTGCAGTGCGATAAGTCCAACTAAAGAAAGCTATTCACTGCTAACGTGATTTAAGACAAAGCGCTCAATCGCGTTAGGAAACCCTTCCTCCTCGTTGGAATCAGTAACAAAATTAGCCTGCGCTTGTACTTCTTTACTGGCATTACCCATCGCGATGCTCATCCCGCTTTTGTTAAACATCAGGACGTCGTTGGGCATATCGCCGAGAGTTGCGATGCTGCTGCTCGGTATGAGATAAACGGCCGATAGGAAATCGACCACGCTGCCCTTGTTGGCGGCCGGATGGGTAACATCCAGGTAGTATGGCTGCGACCGAGCCGCCGAAACATGATCGCCCAACTCTTGCTGAACTTGTTTCTCACATGCTGCCACTGCCTCTAGATCGTCGCTCACGCCGACAATCTTGGCTACCTGGGCAACGTAGGCCGAGTAATCTGACGTTACCTGGGGCCCGAATCCAACCGTTCTACTTTCCCGATCGACATGCGGCCCTTTAGGATCCGGGACATACCAGACGGTATCGGTATAGAGCCATGCTACCAAGTCGTGTTCTTCGATCAGTTCAATCGAACGGGCGGCGGCATCTCTCGGTAGGTCACGCATCACAATCGGATCCAGCTGGGGGGTCGTGTAGACACCTCCGTTGAAACCGGCGACGACGGTTGAGAGCCTAATATCCTTCATAACCGTTTGCATGCCGCGCGGCGGGCGCCCGCTAGTAATAGCAAAGGCGATCCCAGCTGCCTTCAATTTGTTCACCGCTTCTTTTGTCTTTTCGGTCAGCACTTTGTTCTGCGTTACCAGCGTCCCATCGACATCGGCTAGAACCAGCCGAATCGGATCTTGGTGTTTGTAAGGTTTCATGTTTGTAATTTCACGGTTCAGAGTCCGCAGTTCAGGCTTCACAGTTGTCGGTTTCCGCCTTGCGAACGCCGCTCTTAATTGCTAGGCCGATGCGTCTCCAGAAGTTCCTCCGCCGCAATGACAATTTGGCTTGGCTCAAACCCGAACTTTTTTTGCAACTCCTTGAGCGGCGCAGAGGCTCCGAATGTTTGCATGCCGATAACGCGACCTCTCTCGCCGACGTAGCGCTCCCATCCGAAGGTTGAAGCCTGCTCGATGGCAATGCGGGCCTTCACGTTTGGCGGCAGCACGCTATCCCGATACTCCTGCGTTTGGTGCTCAAAAATGTCCCAAGATGGCATCGAAACCACGCGTGCTCGGATACCGTCTTTGAGCAGCCGCTCATAGGCTTCCACAGCAAGACTAACTTCACTGCCTGAAGCGATCAGGATCAGCTCGGGATTCCCTCCCGGTGCGTCGGCCAGGACATAAGCGCCGTGTGCGACGCCGCTCGCTGGTGCATACTTACTTCGATCCAAAGTCGGCAAAGCTTGCCGTGAAAACGCCAGCACCGTGGGCTGGTGGCGTAACTGCATAACATAACGATAAGCTTCAACTACCTCGTTGGCGTCACCGGGCCGTAGCGTTACCAGCCCGGGGATAGCTCGTAACGAAGCCAGATGCTCAACCGGTTGATGTGTCGGGCCATCTTCTCCGTCACCCATCGCGTCGTGAGTGAAAACGAAGATGGTTGGTAATTCCATAAGTGCGGAGAGCCGGATAGCAGGCCTGGCGTAATCACTGAAGATGAAGAAAGTCGCGCCGAAAGGCCGGAGCTTTGACAGCGATATCCCATTAACAACTGCCGCCATTGCGTGTTCGCGGATCCCAAAATGCAGGTTCTTTCCGCTGGGATTATCCGCTTGAAAATCTCCCGCGCCATCATACTTCAAAGTGGTCTTATTCGATGGGCCCAGATCCGCAGAGCCGCCGAGGAACCAAGGTATGTTTTGCGCGAGCACATTCAGCACTTTGCCTGAGGCTTCTCGGCCGGCTATTCCTTTCGGGTCCGCAGCGAAGACCGGCAGATTGTCATCCCACCCGCCCGGCAGCTCCCGATGCTGCATCAGGCAGATCTCGTGAGCGAGCTTTGGATATTTAGCGGCGTAGCTGGTGAAAAGATCCGTCCATTGGCGATGGGCTTTAGCTCCGCGTGCGCCGAGCCCTGAAGCGAAATGCTCGCGAACCTCGTCTGGAACCAGAAACTTTGCGTCCTCAAGCCAACCGTAGCTACGTTTCGTCAGACGGACCTCTTCTTCCCCAAGCGGTTCTCCATGAGCCTCGGCAGTATCTTGCTTGTGGGGTGAACCGTAACCGATATGGCTGTCGAGGATGATGAAAGTCGGACGCCCCGTGGTCCGCTGGAAAACCTGGAGAGCGTTTTCAATTCGATCGATGTCATTGGCGTCGCCAACTCGAAGGATGTTCCAGCCATAACCTTGGAACCGAGCGGCTATATCTTCAGTGAAGGTAATTCGTGTGTTTCCTTCGATGGTGATGTGGTTGTTATCATAGACCCAACAGAGATTATCTAGCCCGAGATGGCCAGCGAAGGATGCCGCTTCCGAGGAGATGCCTTCCATCATGCAACCGTCACCGCAAACTGCGTAGATATGATAGTCAAAGATTTGGAACTCAGGCTGGTTATACCGGCTGGCAAGCCACTTCTGGGCGATAGCCATACCCACGCTAGTCGCGACGCCCTGCCCGAGCGGACCGCTGGTAGTCTCAACGCCGGAAACCCAGTGATATTCCGGATGCCCGGGCGCTTTGCTGTCGAGTTGACGGAACCGCCGAATGTCATCTAACGAGACGGCGGGTTGCCCCAGTCTTTCGTAATCAGCGTTTACCGCTTTTGTCCCGCTCAGATGGAGCACGGACCAGAGGAGCATCGAAGCATGACCGTTCGACAAGACAAACCGATCCCGGTTTGGCCAAATCGGGTCTTCCGGGTCAAACTGCATGAATCGGTTCCAGATCGTATAGACCAACGGCGCAAGCGCCATTGGAGTGCCGGGATGTCCGGATTTGGCTTGTTGCACCGCATCAATCGAGAGGGTGCGAATTGTGTTTATCGATAATTTATCTAATTCCTGGTTATTCATTGCATTTATCTTTCGAGTTATTTTCCCAGTCCTTTTTCCAGAAGAGTCACTTTGTGCAAACGACGCAGATGGCGTTCGGCCTGACTGAATTCTGCCGCCAGGAATGTCCCAATGAGGTCCCATGCCACCTCCGGCCCAACTGTCCGGCCGCCCATGCAAAGGATGTTCATATGGTCGTCCTCGACCCCCTGGCGAGCCGAGAAATGGTCGTGGATCAGCGCGGCGCGGACACCCGCAATCTTATTCGCGCAAACCGACGCGCCGACACCGCTGCCACAGATGGCTACGCCACGATCGACCTTGCCCTCAGCAACTGCCTTCGCCAGCGGGATTACAAAATCTGGATAGTCGTCTTCTTGGTTAAAACT
>DASZGG010000202.1:0-18957 GCA_035939025.1 Chthoniobacterales bacterium
ACGGCGTGAGGCGCAATCATCACCGCCAGAACGACATGCTGTCTGGATAACAGCTCGGCCGTGTAAGTGAAATCTTCGGCGACGACTGGATCATCGAGTGAAGTCAGAAACACAATCAGGGAGCGACGTTTGATGCGCTGCTTTAATGTTGCCGCTATCTCCGCGAAGTCGGGTGTTACGGTTTGCGGTGTGAGTGAGATTGCCAGATCCCGGCATATATTGAAATGAGACGAGCCATTTCGAGCTTTGATGAGGTGGTCCACTTTGTCCGAGAACGAGATGAATCCGAAGCGGTCACCTTGCCGCTCGGCCGCGACGCAAAAGAGGAGTGCCGTTGAGATCGCACGGTCCAAATGTGTCGTGTTTATTTTGCGATTGCCGGTTGCGAAGGTTTCAGGGAGCAGCCGGGCGCTGAGGCGCGACGTGTCGAGTGCCAGATATACTTCCTTGGAACGCTCGAGCTGAAACACTTTTGTCACAGGGTATCGCCGTTTTGCGGTCGCTTTCCAGTGAATCTCGTCGAAGCCATCGCCGCGCTCGTAGTCTCGCAATTTCTCAAATTCTCTGCCTCTGCCGATTTGCGGCTCGGCGTGCATTCCTATCGCGCCGCGGTTCAGAAAGTGTGCGATCTGTTTACCTTCCAGGAGCAGGTTCGGATAAATGCGGACTTCGCATCGAACCGTCCGGTGGCCTCGGTGAATCCACAAACCGAGCGGGGAATGCCAATCAAAGTAGAGACTCCTTATCAGGAAGGATCCGCGTGAATTCCCAACAAAAGGAATTAGAAGCAGGCGTTCGGATGACGGCTTATTAAGGACCACTTTGGACTGTTCAGACTCTGATTCGAGTCCATCCGGAAACATCACGGCTAGGCGCACAGAACCGTTATGCGTAGCCGAAAACTGCGCTCGGACCTCCAGCTCAGAGCGTTGGTCCCGAATCCCGCGGACAATTTCCGGTAGAGAAAGTTGCAGATCTCGATAGCGACCGCAGCCCAGAACGAGATCGCCAAATGCGGCGATGAGCACAGAGCCAATCAGCAACACCGCGATTGGAGTAAAGCCTCGGTTTAATCCCGCGATAGTGGCCAGCGGCACCGTTACGAGGAGCATCAAAAGAATTAGCCTCAATCGAGGTGCAATCATCTTGGAACTGGGACTTTCTCGAGGATTTGGCGGACCACGGTGGTGGTTTCCGTTCCCTCAATTTCGAACTCCGGACGCAAAATCAGGCGGTGCTCCAGGACAGGCTGGAATAAAGTGCGCACATCGTCCGGGGTAACAAAGTCGCGGCCGTCCAATGCGGCGTGCGCGCGGCTGGCTAGCAGAAGCGATTGAGATGCACGCGGGCCGGCTCCGACGAGGATACTGTCATGTCTCCTCGTTTCTCGAGTGAGGTCTACCAGGTAAGTTAGCAATTCGGGCTTTACGAGGACCTGGGTTAACGCCTCACGCAGGCGAGGAAGATCGACTTCGTGAACGACAATGTTGACATCTCCCCGGTTGAGAACTAACTCAGGAGCCTGATCGCCTAACATGCGTTTTGCCAAATTCAACTCTTCATCCCGGTCAGGCAGATCCATCCGAATTTTGAGCATGAAGCGGTCCTTTTGTGCTTCCGGCAGTGCGTAAGTTCCTTCATACTCGATCGGGTTCTGCGTAGCGAACACCGTAAAGTTTGGTGATAGATCGTAAGTTACGCGATCGACTGTAACCTGACGTTCCTGCATGGCCTGGAGCAGAGCAGATTGGGTTTTGCTCGGAGCGCGATTGATTTCGTCGCCGATCAGGAAGGTTGTAAAGACTGGGCCCGGAATAAAGTCGAATTCGTTTTTCTGCAGATTAAAAATGTTTGTCCCGATAATGTCAGATGGCATCAGATCCGGAGTAAACTGGATGCGATTGAAGACGGCCCCTAAAGTGTGTGCCAACGTTTTCACTAATAAGGTTTTCCCGACGCCAGGAACTCCCTCCACCAGCGCATGATGATTCGTGAAAATTGCGATAAGAGACAGATCGACTGCTAGCCTTTGACCGATAACAACTTTGGCTACCTCGGCACGGGTTCGGGTTAAAATTTCTCTCAGCTCGTCCAACGCTTGATTCATGTGCGACTCTTCGTGATCTTTGCGACCTTCTGTTCAAAATCTTTTTTGGTGTTTTCCTGTTTAGACAGGGAGGAAAGAGGAAGAATCATATTCACAGAAGGTCGCAAAGATCACGAAGACAATCCCTTCGATGGAGATTTTTCGTCGAGAAGAGTCATCAGCCGATTATATCTCTCGACGACCGGCTTCGCGTCGTTCGACTCGGAACGGAATCTTGCCAGGCTGGCAAGCTGCGCCGGGGTTGGCCGGGCTGTTTTCAGCCACGTCTCGGTGCAGACGCCAAGCAGTTCTTTCTGAGGAATCGTACGCCGCAAGAGGTTTAGAAAAGCCTGCTCTGAGCTATAACCTTGCACGCCAAGTGTGCTTTGGTCAGTCTTTGTTCTTGGCAGGAGGGTGTACTGACTTTTCCAGATGAAAAGGAGCAGAATAGCGACAATGCTGACTAAAGTCCCTTGTAACCCGTAGCGCAGGGCAAGTGTCATGATGCCTGGGCGTTCGCTTAACCCGAGGTGAGTCTCGTCAAACAGGACTTCGCGGCAACCGCTGATCGACCAGAGGAGAAGCCCGGTATTCCGATCAACGGCGAGCGCCTCGTTGCTCAATGGATACGAGTCACTTAGCAGGACAAGCGATCCGTGTGCGAATGGACGTTCGACGATCACGTCGCGGTTGCCTTGCACGGCGATAACCTGCCATTCAGGCGCTAAGTGATCGAAATAGTTGCCGCCGAACCAACGAGAGATCTGACCGAATTGCCGGGAGTTGGCCGAAGTGGGGTTGAATCCCTTGAGTGGCGCTATCTCGACGCCCCAGCGCCGGATGAGATTTCGCCAGGAAATAGCTGGTGCCTCGCCTGTCTCCAATTTTGCGCGTTCACCAGAATCACCCCCGGATTTCCCGTTTCGCTCCGGGCGCAGCGCGATGATCAGCCGGCCGCCGGTGGCTAACCAATGATCGAACAACTGAGAATCCTCGTCCGAAGCAGTTAGTTGATCTGCGTCGACGCCTGCGACAACCAGAGCCCGGGCTTCACCTGATGGGAGGATTTTAGACGACTGCAACCGCCGGGCTACTCCAATCACTTCCGTTGCTTGCAGACTGTCGTAAAACGCCTTTAATCCCTTGGGATCCGCCCGATAGGTGGAATACTCGGGAAAGCTGTTGCCGGTTTCGAGGCGCCACAAGAAGGTTCGCAGTCCGAAAAACAATAAGGCCGAAAAACAAGCGATGAGGATAAGGTAAGCGGATGCACTATAGATGGTGTGTCGCTGCATGCTTGATCCTTTCGTAGATGCCGTGGTAGGTTTCCAGTTCCTCGGACGTGATGCTGTCCGCCCCGTACCAGCAGCGTTCAAACCCAAGACGGCTCTGCGCAAACAATGCGAGCAGGTCGGAGCGATGTATAGTTTTTCGACGAAGCTCCATTTCATAGTCGCTATTCGACTTCCATCGCTCCACTGCGATAAATCGGTGGGAAGCCAGGAGCGCAAGGATCGCCAGAAAAAGCGCACGCAGCGCCTGGCGAAATTCGCCGGCCGCAATCTTCTGGCGAGCCAGCGCGGACCATTCGTCATCTGGAAGTTGATCAGCAGATATTTGCTCGTCGGCGAGATCTGGCATTGGAGGTGGTACGACCGGCTTACGGCGCACGGTTGCTCTGAGTTTTCGAAGTCGAATAGCGAATAGGATCAAGATCCCGGCAAACGCCGCCCAAAGCAGGTAAGTCAGCGCTTTAAATACCCCGGAAGGGAGTTGCGATTCGGACGTTGGCGGCTCGGCAAAGAAATTTTTGAAATCGAAAACCTTAAGCAGCGATTTCCAAAGCCGGTTCAGTGCGTTGCCGAAGGAAAAAGACGTCTCGCGTATCCAGGATATGAGCTGATCGATGAGCGACTTTTGTTTCGCGCCTTGAGCTGGCGAATAGGATTGGCGCCAGTTGAATTCCGGATTTTCCAGGACTCGTTCGATTTGCCGATTCAATGCCGGTTCGGTTATTGCATTTGGAGGAGCGTTGCTGGCAACGCCCAAGGGCGTCGCCAGCAACGCCCCTCCAACGGCCACGGGCGTAGCAAGCAACGCCCCTCCAACGGCCAAAGGCGTGGCCAGCAACGCCCCTCCAGCGAGAATTACCAGTGCACTACTTCGGTGCACGCAACGCTCCTTCCGGATTTCCCAAAGCGTTTAACCGTCTCAGCAAATCCGCTCCGGTCGCCTGCGATTCGCCGTCACAACATCGGATCACATGGATCGCCTTGGCCAGAAGATCAATGATAAAATGAGCGACGGCTGCCAGGGCGATTACTAAGACCGGCGAGAAGATCCAAGTA
Organism: Chthoniobacterales bacterium; assembly: GCA_035939025.1. Taxonomy (GTDB): domain Bacteria; phylum Verrucomicrobiota; class Verrucomicrobiia; order Chthoniobacterales; family JAFAMB01; genus JAFAMB01. The sequence continues at coordinate 4,435 of DASZGG010000202.1, forward strand.
TAGCTTCGCGTTAGAAAACCCTCGATACCGAGCAGGGTCTTGAGAATGAATGGGGTGGAAAAGGTGACGACGTAAAGGTCGAGAAACACGACAAGAGCCAGTAGAGACAAGAGACCGTATACGGTGTGATTCTGAGCGGGCCAGAGACGCGCAAGCTCCCAACTCTTTCGTAGGTCTTTTCGTTTGGCGCCGCCAAGGACCGTAAGGTTCTGGAAAAATGAAGATACATAAGTGACAGGAAAAAGTAGTAGCCAAGCAAGCGGCTTAATGAAAAGGCCGAACGGCTGGAAAGCGATCTGCCTGCTCCAGATCGACAGCATCGTTTTTGGTTCCCACCATCTTTCTACGTTGCCTGTGTAGGCGCGAACGAGTTCGCGGCAACAGAACACCTCCAAACCTTTCATCCAACAATATGCCAAAGCGACGATCACGGCAGACGCGGTGCATTTAGCTCCGGCATCTCGGCTGTAGCTCATTTCCGTGCAAAAACTGAAGAGCGCTAGCAAAAACGGGACGGTTCCTCCGCAGTAGAGCGCAAAGACGGTCACTGGAGCTGTGCGAAGCAGTTGAACGGCTTCCTCGATCAAAACCAGGCCTGTCCGATCGGTTCTCATTGCCCGAGGCTCCTGAGATAGCCGCCGTCGTGTACGTTTGGTGGAATCAAAATTAAAGATTGCCCGATCAGATAAAAGAAGAACCAGGCGACCGCGATCCCGACCATCATCTTGATGATTGACATTAACCAGGCTGCGTTCCGGTTCGCAGGTTCGACTCGAGGTCTTACCCTCTGAAGGCAGCTCGAGCACAGGAATTTCTGTTCATGCTCGGTAATGCATTCCCTGCAGAAGTAGTTTCCGCAGGAAGGACAGCGGACAACTGCTTCCCGATCAGCATGGATAAGGCATCGTTGAAGAGTCAGGTTCATCCTTGCGCATTCTGAATCAGTGGCACGATGATTTCCATTCCAGAGCTAAAATCGCGAATTCTTTCCAAAGGTGCAAACCGATGGGTTTGCACTGCTGTCTGGAGCCGAACGATGCAGGTAGGGCCCGAGAGAATGTTATGGATGAAAGCAAGTCCAAAAAACGCAGTGAACAGCGTTCCGAATGTCAGGGTCACCGGATTGTGAGGAATGAGAAGGAGCGCGCTAAGCAGGGCAAGAAAACCCCAAATTAGCCCGAGGACTATCCATCGCGGGCTTTTCGTCTCGGTGATAGCCTGAATATCGCGAAAATAGAAGCGCTTATAGCGTTCGACCAGAATGAATTGTTCAATTAAGAGCAAATGATCTGTCCCGAGATATAACTTCGTTCTCATGCCGGGAAGCACACTCAGAAGCAAGCCACCGTCGGAGATCTTTTTGTACGAAATGCTCATAAAGTGTGAGTGAATTGCTCTGAATTGGTCACCAGGTAATAGATCAGCAGGGCCCAACCCGCGATTAAGAGAACAGCCAAAAAGCTCGCTATGACGAAACGAAGACGAGATCTGGGAAGAAGGCTCCATTGTCTCGACCAGTAAAAGAGGGCCAAAAACAAGGAAACTGGAGCCGAAAGAATAGTGAGAAATGCGAAGACCACAGTTACTAATGGGAGGGTCACCAGTAGAAGAGCCACATTGTCAAAGAGAGCCGCATGGTTCACCAGTCCGGTTTGATCCTTTTGTCTTCTTGCGTGGGAAACGCAATCTGCACAAAGTTTTCTGCTGCCGACGGTAATGAGGCAGGTTTCGCAGAGAAACCTCCCGCAGTTGTCGCACGGCGAAACTGCGCCGTACCTGGAGTGAAAGAAACAAACGGCTTCGCCCTCCTGGGCGAGATGAATTTCTGGACGAGAAAAATTATCGCGGTCGAATGCCGGAAAAACATAGGCTGCCACTTGCCGATTACACGCCGGACACGGCGCCGGCTGACCTGAAACAAAGCGATCGACCGGCAGCCGCTGACTGCAGTGAGGACAACTTAGAAACGCCACCATTTAGGTTAAAACCAACTTATTCGACTTTGATGACTCTGGTGTCTGCGATGTAGTCATGTAGCGCGCGCCGCTGCGAATCAAATCCCACCATGATGTAACCTACGTACAAGGTGAGATCACTCAGCGATTTTCCAAAAAACCGGATTGCCGCTCTCCGGTAGGTTAGTCGGGAGGAGTCGGACCGGACGATCCGCATTCGGAGCAGTAGTTTGCCTGGTGTACCGCCGTACCGACCAACAGAATAGACTTCGTACGCGAAAGCAATGAGTAAACCAAATAGTACGAAGGCGGCTTGGATCGCCAGTAGGGTGCCCAAGGCGGAAGTATTTTCGAACTGGCTCAAGCCGGTGCCGGGTCCTGGAAACGGGTAAAGCCGGAAGATGATCGCCTCATTGACCAAGGATAACGGAACAGTAATGACCGATAGTAACAATCCATCGAGCAGCCTCGCACATAAGCGGATCCAAAAACCGCAATAATGAGCGGCTTCTTCGCGCGCCAATCCTTCGCGAACTTTTTGAAAAAAGGCGGCTTGACATCTCGGGCAGATGTACAAGTCCCTGTAACGGATCGCCGGCTCCTGCTCGATCTGTCTCTGGCATTCGTGGCAGCGGACGGATGCGCGTTGGAAAATTTCCCCGAAGGGTTGCCAAGCACTCATGCCGGTTCGCCAGAGAGGAGTGGTCCACTCGACAACGCCAGATAGTGCAAGCTTTTCCAGCGCTGCTTCTTCAACAGGACCCTGGGTGTGCCCGTCCAGCCCGTAATACCAGCTCATAGCTCGTAGGTAAATGCTCGCGGAAAGGTGCAGCGGCGTCAATGGAACGTATCGGCGTGTCGGCGTGTGTGACACGGTAGGGTTGCGCTCCCGCGCGACCGGCGTTTGCACGGCCGGAAACTTCGCTTTGCCGATTAGGCCGCCGCAGGCCTTTATCCTACGTTCACTCCTTTTGCTTGTCGCACGTTCTGTGAACGTGCAACGCCGGTCGCGCGGGAGCGCAACCCTACCGCGTCACGCGTGGCGACCCGCCGATACGTTTCCCCCTTTACGCCGACCCGCCCTTACGCCGACCCGCCGATACGTTCTGCCGAACGCCGACCCGCCGATACGTTCCTTTGCCAGTTTGCCCAGGGTCTCGATCGCATTTTCGATCTGGGGCGACCACGGGTAACCACAGCTGATGCGCAGGCAGTTATGGAAATTCTTTCCGTTCGCGGAGAAAATGCAGCCTGGTGCGACAGCGATCCGATATTTGTTTATCGCAACGGCGGCAAGCTCCGTTGTATCTATGCCCGAATCAAACTCGATCCAGAGTACAAATCCGCCCTGAGGCCGCGACACCCTTATGTCGGAAGGAAAATAGCGAGCGACCGCGCCGCTAAAGCGCTGTATTTGGTCGGCGAAAAATGCTCGAATTTTTCTGAGGTGCGCGTCGTAGGCGCCGTGCTCCAGGAATTCGGCGATTGCCATCTGTGTAATCGTCGGGCAACTCAGCGTTTGGTTTGTTTTAAGCTGCAGAATCGGATCACGGAAACGGCCCGGAGAAATCCAGCCAACTCTTAATCCGGGCGCCAGCGTCTTCGAGATCGAACTACAAAGGAGCACCAAGCCCTCGGTATCGAAAGCTTTTGCCGTGACCGGGCGCCGATCACCGGGCGGACAAAGATCACCGTAAATATCGTCTTCGATCAGTGGCACTTGGTATCTTGCCAAAATAGAGACCAACCGCTTCTTTTTTTCGATTGAAATGGCGCATCCAAGAGGGTTGCAATAATTTGTTACCAACAAACAGGCGCCGATTCTGGGTATCGACTGCAGGGCGTGCTCGACGTCGTTCGGCGAAACGCCGGTGCGCGGATCTGTGGGTAGTTCGACGACTCGCAACCCGAGATTTTCAATGATCTCAAGAATTCCGTAATAAGTTGGTGACTCGACCAGGACAGCGGAATGTGGCGGGCAGGTGGTTCGTAGAGACAAGGCGATGGCTTCGGCCGTGCCGTTAGTGACAATGAAGTCTTCCGGCGTCAGCAGGCACCCCCAATCACTTGATCGGCGCGCAAGCTGTTTGCGCATTTTCGGGTGACCCGCGGGCTCGGCATAGCCAACGACTTCTGCCGATGCCGAGCGAGCGAGGGCGGAGATCATCCGTCCGAGCTTTGCGGTTGGGAGGATATCCGGGGACGGCACAGCGACACTCAGCGGGATCACGTTCTTCGAGCTCCCCAGGGAGAATGCCTGATAACGCAGCTTACTGACTTCAACCGGCGATGCTTTCAAACGGAGAGGTTGAGGCAGCGGCTCCGGTAATTGGGTTCTAAACCTGATATAAAATCCACTTCTAGGTCTGGCTTCGACAACGCCGCGGTCCTCGAGAACCCGGAATGTGTGCAGGACAGTTTCCACGCTCAGCCGGTGGTCCTCGCAAAGGGATCGAACCGATGGCAAACGATCTCCGGGGCGAAATACGTTTGCCAGGACTTGGACCTCTATTGAATTGGCCAATGCCAGGTAGGCGGGCGCGGAATCGTGTCGACGTATCGGCGTTGGGGGGCGCGTAACGGCATGCGAAGAGCGTATCGGCATATCGGTGGAACGGTCGAACGGTAAACGGTGAATTGCGTGTGGATACTGATGGCACTTGACCGGAGGGGGTGCAAACTGTTCTGGTCGAATTTTTCTCGAACTGTATCTGTTCTGGTAAGTAATTCTGTTGAACGCTGTTCGGGTGAAATCATTGTCAATCGCCGCGCCCGGTACCGTGTTTGTCCAGAACAGATCTCCGGAATGGCGAAGCTGGTTCTTTACGTTCGTTGGTGTGCTCTGTTTCAGCTTCACTTTTCCAATGACGCGACTGAGCCTGCGTGCACTTGATCCGATCTTAATCGCGCTTGTGCGCGGTGCAGGGGCGGGGGTCGCGGCACTGGTCTATCTCATGCTGAGCAGGCGCCGGATTCCGGGCCGGTCGCAATTGGTGCGTCTGGGTTTTGCGGCTATTGGGATGGTGGTGCTTTTTCCGATCTTTGTTTCAATCGCACTCAAGTATGTTCCTGCGACGCATGCGTCGGTGCTTGGATCGATTCTGCCGCTGGCAACCGCCGTGTTCGGAGTCATCCGCGGGCGCGAATCGGTTTCCCGCGCGTTTTGGATATTTGCGATTCTGGGGACAGGCGCGATAGGTCTGTTCTCGGCCTATCGATCAGGCTTTCATTCGACCGAACAGGCAGATGTGTTGTTAGTCGCAGCCTTTATCGCCTGTTCCTACGGGTACGCTGAAGGGGGGCTGCTCGCTCGTGAGATGGGAGGCTGGCTGGTGATCTGCTGGGCGCTGGTGACGGTGCTCCCGCTGGAGTTGATTGCGCTGATTATCTACGGTTCGTGTGCTGGTGTTCGAATCGCGTCGGCAACCGCGGAGACATGGGCGGGGTTGCTGTACCTCACGGCAGTCAGCCAATTCATCGGGTTTTTCTTTTATTACAAGGGTCTCGCCCTGGGAGGCATCGCCAAGATGAGCCAGGTGCAGTTGCTCTTGCCGTTCCTGGCGATCTTCGCTGCTCACTGGATTCTGGGCGAACAAATCGATGGGTCGGTGATCGTTGGGACCCTTGCTATCACGGCGATCGTCGTAGCGGGAGGGAAGAGCGTATCGGCGTATCGGCGAACGCTGAACACCGAACGCCGAACGCTGAATGAGCCCAATGCTAGCTGATACAGATGCTTCACACCGCCTGGGTGCGACGAAAAGAACCATTGTTCCGTTCGTTAGTCACTTCAGGGAGACTAAACCCGTTTTCGTCTGCTTTTCTCGCGGAGACGAGATCCATTCCTGCTTTGAAGCTGCCGTCGAGCTGATTCTAGTCGCGGCAGGCGTCGCCGGTGTGATCGCCGCCATGATGGCCGGATTGTCGTAAGCCGAGGAAGGCTGTAAGTGAGGTTTGTGATCTGACAAAGCCGCATCCGATAAAACGAACCAGGCTGCACCCCTTACGAAAGAATTCGAGGACGATTAAAGGAACGATTATTGGAGGGGAGCCGTCGACCGCCGAACGATAAGCTCTGGGGTAAATACGAGGGTTTGCGCGGGTTTACCGCCGCGGAATCGTGCGAGGAGGAGTTCCATGGTGGATTTACCCATTTTCTCCATTGGCTGAGAGATAACGGTCAAAGGAGGGTCCATATACTGTGCCCAAAATGAGTCGTCGAAACTGACGATCGACATCTCCTCGGGGATGGTGACACCGTTGTCTCGGACGAAAGCGATCACCCCGGCTGCCATTTCCATGTTTGCCACAAAGAGAGCCGTGGGAGGGTGATGCAGCGAATGCAACTTTTGCGCAGCCCGAAACCCGGATTCCTGGAGAAAATTTCCGTATTGGACATACGCCTTCCTTACGGCGATGTCGTTCTTGCGCAGGGTGTCCTCAAACCCTGCAAGGCGCCCTCGCGCATTTGAAAGATGTTGTGGCCCGGCGACGGTGGCTATTTTGCGGTGCCCAAGGTCAACGAGATGCTGCGTGGCGAGTTCGGCGCCGTACCTGTTGTCTACGACGACCGTATCGATATTATTCAGGCCTGATTCGCGATCGAAATCGACCAGCACCGCTCCGGATTTCTGGAATGTACGCAGGAGATCCAGGTTCGCTCCTGTCGAGCAATTGATGACGCCGGACACTTTTCGATCCAAGAGCAGCTGGAGAGCGGCTTCCTCTTTGGCGGAATCTTCATCGGCGTTGCAGATTAGCACGGTGTATCCATTGGCCCTGGCCTCGTCCTCGATGGCTTTGACAACCGCCGCGAAGAAAAAATTCCTGATATCGGAAACGACGACGCCGATGGTTCTGGTCTGCTGCGTGCGCAAAGAGCGCGTAGTCCCGTTTGGGGTGTAACTATGGCGATGGACGGCGGCGAGGACACGTTGGCGGGTCAAGGGAGCAACATCTTCAGGGCGACTGAGAGCACGCGAAATCGTTGCGATGCTCAGATTGAGCTCTCGGGCGAGATCGTGGAGTGTCATAAGCGGAAACCCCCGACTTCTGGAGTCTTGAGGAGATGGAGGGCTAGGAAGCTTGACATCCGTTGTGCACGAACTATAACCGGATGTAAAGGTTTACATTGTAGCCCAAACGGCAGATCGAGGCAATCCGGGAAAGCTGGCAAATCCTGCGGGAAGACGGTGTTTTCGTCGGATCAAGGCTCCTTCCAGGTTGGGTCATCGCTCTGAAGTTATGTTTCCCCCAATCGAACAGACCGAATGCTCAGATCACCTGGCTCTGCAGATGCGAGGGATCTCCAAGAGTTTCGGCCCGACTCCTGTGCTAAAGAAAGTGAGCTTTGATCTGCGCGCCGGCGAGATCCACGCGTTGATGGGTGAGAACGGAGCTGGTAAGACGACCCTGATGAAAATTGCCGCCGGGCTGATCGATGATTTTGAGGGCGAGATATACGTGGAGGGGAAACAACATCGAATGGCGTCTCCGCGAGAGGCGGCAAGAGCTGGCATCGCCATGATTCAGCAAGAACTCAGCCTGGTGCCCGAATTGGCGGTCGATGAGAATATCTTTCTGGGACAGGAGAAAATTCGATCCCTGTTTTTAGTGGACCGGGATCAACAGGTCCGGGCGGCTCGCGAGGTTCTAAGTCCTTTGGATTTTCATGGTCGGATAGATTTGCCGGTGGCAAAACTGCGGGTTGGCGAGCAGCAATTGGTGGAGGTCGCGAAGGCCCTGGTATCAAAGGCACGGATCCTGATCATGGATGAACCTACCTCGGCACTATCCATCAACGAAACAGAGCGCCTGTTTCAGGTTATTCGCAAATTGGCGAAAGAAGGCGTTGCCATCGTTTACATCTCACATCGCATGGAGGAAGTCATTGCGGTAGCCGATACGGTGACTGTACTTCGGGATGGTCAGCATATTGGAACCATGTCCGCCAAAGCGGCGAGTCGACGCGAGATTATTCGGATGATGGTGGGTCGCGAACTGCAAGAAATCATCGCGAGCGGCAAGTCGAAAACTGCCACGCGGAAACCAGTTCTCGAGGCGCGCGATCTCTGGCTGGAAAATCCTTTGCCGACTTCGGCGCGACCGAAGCTGGTGCAAGACGTGAGCTTTGCCGTAGCAGCTGGAGAGATCTTGGGACTTGCCGGGTTACTTGGTGCGGGTCGAACTGAAACCCTGGAGGTTCTGTTTGGGTTGCATTCCGGAACTTCTGGTGGTGAGGTGCGCATCGAAGGCAAAGAGATTCATCTATTGAATCCAGTTGCAGCGAAGGCCGCGGGTATAGCATTCGTGACGGAGGATCGCAAGCGAGACGGACTTGTGCTGGGGGCTGGAATTGATCGGAATGCCGAGCTGGCAGTGTTACGGACAATCGCGGCCTTCGGGATAGTGTCAGCCGACGGAGAGTTGGAGCTGGCCGAGCGTACAATTCGTGATCTGGGCATTCAAGCCAGTGGGCCTCGACAGCTCGCTGGGACGCTGAGCGGCGGCAACCAACAGAAACTCGTGATCGGGAAATGGCTGCTGACCAGACCGCGCGTTTTGCTGCTGGACGAACCAACTCGGGGAATCGATGTGGGTGCTAAGGTAGAGATTTATCGTTTCATCGGAACTCTGGCTGAGCAAGGCCTGGCAATTGTGCTTGTTTCCTCTGAATTGCCGGAATTAACCCTGCTCAGCGATCGGATTCTTGTACTGCGTGAAGGCCGTCCGACAGCGTTACTGAACCGAGCACAGTTTTCGCCTGAAACAATCTTGGAATATGCTTCGCCTGGAGGCTCGGTGCAGCCTGCGTTCGCGGGAATGGAGTTCGCACAATGAAAGGTATTGCTTCCACGGTTGGGAAATTTATTCTGCAGACTAAATTGTTCTGGGGGTTAGCGGCCCTTTACCTTGTGGGTATCTTTTCGTCGCCGGTTAACCGTAAAGGGCTGAACATTTTCCTTGAGCCAGGGAATCAGTCAGACGTACTTCGTCAGGTATCCAACAATGGAATTATCGCGGTCGGAATGACCTTGGTAATTTTGACCGGCGGAATCGACCTTTCTGTAGGATCGATGATGGCGCTCGGTTCGGTCGTGTGTGCGATGCTCTTAACTGAACAGGGCTGGACCAATGCGTCGTTGTTGGCAATCCCGATCCTGGCGTTTGTCTGCATTTTTCTTTGCGCTTATCTGGTGCCTTTGATCGCGATTAACCTACACCGGGGCTCGGCGAAAGCCGTGGAAAAGGCGAGTTCGCGGGTTAGGTGGTTTAGCATTCTCCTGGGAGTCATTCTGGCCAGCCTCGCGGTGTGGTGGACGGTCAGTCAGCTCAAAACGAAGTTTGGGATTGTTGGTGTTTTAATTGCTGTCCCGGCCGTCGGACTTGTTTTCGGAGCAGTGAATGGGCTGATCATCACCAAGGGAAAAATGCAGCCGTTCATCGTTACGCTTGCGATGATGGTAGCAATCTTAGGGATCGCGCGGCTGCTGGGGGGGTCGAACATGGCGGTTCACCCGGTATACACCGGCTCGAACGCGACGGAAGACTTCGACATTCTTCGGGCGTTGCTTTTCCAAGTTGTTCCAGTTCCCGGGATTTTCTTTCTGATCGCAGTATTAGTCTTTGGGTTCGTCCTAAAGGTAAGCACCTTTGGGCGCTATATCTATGCGATTGGTGGCAATGAACAAGCAGCTCGTCTGGCCGGCATCCGCGTCGATCAATTGAAGATAGCGGTCTTCGCGATATCTGGTATGCTCGCGTGCACGGCCGGGGTATTGTACACTGCTCAGTACCGACAAGGTAAGCCAGATGCTGGAGCGGGTGCGGAACTGGATGCCATCGCCGCGGTGGTCATTGGTGGCACAAATTTGATGGGCGGTAGAGGATCAATGACCGGGACTTTGGTGGGCGTACTGATCTTCGGTTTTTTGGGAAATATTCTGCAGTTGCGCAATATCGATAGTAACACGCAGTTAGTTTTGAAGGGAGTGATAATTTTGGTTGCGGTATTGTTGCAAGAAGGTCAACTCGGGGTGCTGTGGAAACAAATCCGGGCCTATTTCAAGGTGAAGGAACATGGCCGGGAAATAGTTGCTCAGCCCCGCCCGATCGAGGAAGTGAGCAAGTGAAGGAGGTTTCCCAGCCTGACTGGGATACGCGATTTTTATGACAGAGTGGTGGTGAAATATTCGGTGATAGAGAGCAAATAGAGATAAATATTAACAGTTAGTGATTCCCCCTATGAACAGAAGAACGTCTATGAACAGAAGAACGTTTATCAGAACAACTGTTGTCGCAGCAGCGGCAACGACGGTATTCAAACCATTGTATTCTCGGGCCGAATCGAAGAAATATCGATTTGGCTTTTCACAAGTGACGACTGTTGAGCCGTGGCGCGTGCAATTCAACAAAGAAATGATCAAGGAGGCTGCTAAACATCCGGAACTTGAATTGATTGTTACTGACGGGCAAGACAAGACGGAAAAGCAGGTGGCCGATGTTGAAAATCTGATTCAACAGGGCGTTGACATTTTGTTAGTCAGTCCAAAAGAGTCGGCGGGATTAACAGGTGTAGTGCTCAAGGCGATCGACGCTAAGATTCCGGTAATCATCCTTGACCGAAATGTCGAGACTGACAAGTACACGCAGTTTATTGGCGGCGACAACGTCTTGATTGGACGTGAAGCCGGTAAATACGCTGTGGAATTACTTGGCGGTGAGGGCAAAGCAAAAGGTAACCTGGTGGAGTTGTGGGGTGGCATGGGTACCCAGCCGGCTCACGATCGTCACGATGGCTTCATGGAATACGTCGGTAAGGAATCGGGTATCAAGTCGTTGCTGCAACCGATGGATTGCGATTGGAAACAGCAAAAGGCGTACGAAGTCATGTCTACGGCGTTAAAGTCGTTTGATCACATCGATTTGCTCTACGGCCACAACGATCCTGAGGCCTATGGCGCATATTTGGCGGCGAAAGATGCCGGACGCGAAAAAGAGATCAAGTTTCTCGGTATCGACGCACTACCTGACGAGGGGGTAACCTGGGTAGCAAAGGGCCAGTTGACCGCGACTTTCCTGTATGCCACGCCGGGCGCGGAAGGAGTTCGTCAGGGATTAAAGATTGTGAACGGCGAAAAGGTGGAAAAGAAGATCACCTTGCCAACCATGAGAGTTGATAAGACGAACGCCGAGCAGATTCTGAAAGACAACGGGCTGGCGTGATAGAGAAAGTGGCTAGTGCTTGAAGTGGCTGGTGGCTGGAATGATGGGACGGCCATCAGTCACCAATGAGGCGTCGATCAGTCTAGCCACTGACCACCAGCCACTACTCGGCCTGTTTCGGTTCTGTCAACGTCAGCGGTCTCGCGGTCTCGAGCCGATGTTCGAGTTCTTCAGCAACTTTGGCCGCGAGTCCGGCGCGGGCCCGGTCGAACTTGAAGTTGAATCGGCGGTTTTTTCCGAGGCTGTAAAGGTTCAATTCTTCGTAAAGCAGTCGGCGCTCAAGCGAAACTTTGAATTGTTCTATCTCCAGCATTTTTGAAGCGCTGCCGATCATGGTCTTGGTGATGAAGTAGACTTTGCTGGGTTCTTCGTTGCTCGCCACCAGATAACCGAAACGATTCGGCTCCAGAAATTTGCCTTTGCCGGAAACGCAGGGCGCGGCCCAAGCGACGGTGGCCGTGGGTTCGGTCAACCGCCGGAATAACGCTTCAAATCGCCCAGGGAGATTGTTCGGGAGCTTGTCGATCGTCTCAGAGCTCGACATTTGATTCAGCTTGCGCCAGACAAACCAGAGTTGGATCGAAATGGAACGCCAAATTCTCGGGAGGAAATAAAAGGTGAGTGCGAAGAGAATTGCCAGGAACGAAAAGACTGCGATCGGGTAATGCCAGAGTAGCGCGATCGCACCGATAACCATAACGTTTTCACCGGCACTGACGGCGATGTTTGAGAATGGTTCCGGCGAACTGTTCACCACCAGCCGAGTGCTTGCCTTTAAGCTGTGAGAGGCGAAGCTCATCGCACCACCCAGCAGTGCGACGATCACCTCAAACACGGGATTCGTATGACCGAGCGCTCTAGCCGCCAAAAGCGCCCCGCCAACCGGCCGAATGACCGTGTGAACGGAGTCCCAAACTGAATCGACCCAGGGAATTTTGTCTGCAAAGAACTCCAGTGTGAACAGGATCCCTGAAATGATCAGGATAGCCGGATCGCCTAGAACCGAGAGCGATTCAAATTGTGGCGCGAGGTGAACCCAGCCGAAATGGATAGCCAGGCCGGTCGAAAAAACGGTGAGATACAAACTGTAGCCCGTAAGAGCGGCCAGCCCCAGAGCGACCGATAAAGTCTGGAGGACTTCCATATTTGAAATGAATAGACGCGCGGTGCGAGCTAAGCAATCAAAGATCGACCGTAAGCGAAGGCTCCAGCCTTTGCCTCCGCACCTTAAGCGAACCGAGCTTGCTTGATATGTCGCCGAACCAACGTAGATAACCTCAATGAGTAGAGCGACTTCCCTGCCACCGCTATCGGACGTCGCCCGCTTGTCACTCTCTGTCGGGCGCCTTTTAATGGAATCCGGTGAAAGCGGCAGAACAATACACGAAGAAGTCTCATTGGCAGCTTGTGCTCTCGGTTGCGATTCCGCCGAGGTCTACTGCCAGCACGCCGCTATTATCGTAACGTTGCGACGCGGAGAGGAGTTCTGCGTTCAGATGGGAAAAGTAGGAGAGCACGGCGTCAATTTAAGACGGTCGGAAGCAATCAAAGACACTTTGCGCCGCGTCGCCAGCGGAGACCTGGAGTGTTCGGCGGCTCAGACTGAGCTCGATGATGTTCCGCATACAACGCCATCATATCCTGTCTGGCTGGTTTGTCTTTGCACGGGCTTAGCGTGCAGCGCGTTCGGGCGGCTGTTCGGAGTCGATTGGCCTGCTTTCTTTCCAGTGCTAGTTGGGGCAGCCAGCGGGCAGTGGATACGCCATACTTTGATCGTGCGAAGACAAAATAATTTCCTTATTTCAGGTATCGTAAGTTTTTGCTCCGCTTTTTTAGCGGGTCTGGGTGCCAGACTTTTAGGGAGTTCACATCCTGAAACTGCCATGGTCTCGGCTGTTCTCTTGATTGTTCCTGGTCCGGCGGTGTTGAATACTCAGATGGATGTAATCGAAGGAAAACCGAACCTTGCCGCCGCTCGTGGTCTTCGCGTGATCTATCTCTTGATGTTTATGACCTTGGGGCTTGTTGCAGCACAACGCTTGATTTTACCAGGCACGTGAACAACTTTTGGTTACACCTTTTTCACCAAGCCTTATTCGGAGGGATCGCTGCCGCCGGTTTCGGGATTCTTTTTAATTGCCCTCCGCGGATGATTTTTGAGTGTTTTGGCTCAGGCGCTGTGGCCCTGGCGGTTCGAACGGTTGGCCAGGCCGCCGACCTGAATTTGGGGGAAGCCTCGTTTTTTGCCGCGCTGGTAGTGGCGACTTTGGAGCGTGTGTTACAACAATTCCAGTCGTCGCGCGGATCGATCCTTTCTCTTGTTGGGGTTATTCCCATGGTTCCCGGAAGCATTGCTGCCAAGGGTTTAATGAATCTTTTAGCGCTGGTTCGCGCGCAACCGAGCGATGAAGTGCTCGCGGCAACGAATGGGATGAGAAATTTGCTGGAAGTCACGTATACGCTGGCCGCGATCGGAACGGCCTTGGCCATCCCGCGACTGATTTATCCTAGAAAGACGCCGCAAGCGCTGTTGTAGCCTGGCTGCTATACCAGTGCACCGTCTCGCAAATAATGGTGACGTCGTTGCGTTCAAAATGCGCCGTCGGCAAGGCGGTCCGAGCCGGACTGGCAGTAGAGGGCGCATCCCGCACCAGTTTTAGACTTGTGGCGGTCTGGTTTGCCTCGGCGGCCCTCAAACTGGTGCGGGACGTAACCGACGAGCAACGCGGCCGCCGGCCCATTTTCAACACAACCCTCCGGGCCGGGGCCGGTTGGCTGTTTTTCCGCGTTGCTCGCTCGACCCGTATGACTCAGATATGGGCGCTTCGCTCGCGCCTTGAAAAACAGCCAACTGACCGCCGGCGACGTCGCCATTATTTGCGAGACGGTGCACTAGCCTCAGACTTGGTGCACAAGCCTAACCCGCAAAAATCACACGCTTTAAGAATCGACGAGCTCATTGCGGGTTAAAAATCTCTTAGACAGACTCTGCGCGTCTATCCAAGAGCAGGTTTTGAAATAAATGAATCGAAAATGTGTTTCAAACTCTTCTCTCCAAAAAGCAGTAGCCCCGAAAGCTTTCGGGGCTGCTGCCACAGCCTGCATCGCTCACAAATCTCGAAGGATTTGTGAGCGATGCAGGCTAAACGAGGTCGGAACCGGCGTCGTTTTTCTCTACGTAGCTCGCGGCCTTCGCCAATTCCGCGTCGGAGGCGTCCATCCAGGTCCGTCGTCCGTCGATTATCGCGCTGATTAGAACGGATGAGATACGACAACGTTTCGATATCTCTTGGAGATGCGAACTCAGATATGTTTCATGACGTGTCAAATCATTCAGAAATGT
>DASZGG010000203.1:0-7470 GCA_035939025.1 Chthoniobacterales bacterium
CCATCACGGCTTGGGAAGGCATCGTCGATCGTGCCAAAGTGCATGGGGGCCAGAAGGTGCTGGTCCACGCAGGCGCGGGCGGAGTCGGGCACATCGCTGTGCAACTCGCAAAGGCTTTTGGTGCGGAGGTCTTCGCCACTGTTTCGGCCGGCAAGCAGCACGTCGTCGAAAGGTTCGGCGCAACCACCATTGACTACCGCACCCTTTCCACGGAGCAGTATGTCGCCATTCATACCGAAGGTCAGGGCTTCGACGTCGTCTATGACACGGTAGGAGGCGCAACGATTGACGCTTCCTTCGTTGCCGTCAAGCGCTATACCGGCCACGTCGTGAGCTGCCTTGGATGGAGCACCCACTCGCTGGCACCGCTTTCGTTCCGTGGCGCCACATATTCAGGTGTATTTACGCTCATACCTCTGCTCACCGGCCTAGGCCAGGCGCATCACGGCGTGATTCTTCGGGAGGCGGCAGCACTGGCGGACGGCGGCAAGCTCAGGCCGCTGCTCAACAAACTGCGCTTTTCCTCGGCAGATATCGATGCCGCACATGCGTTGGTGGAGTCTGGAGCTCTCGGCAAAGTGGTCGTTGATCTCTAGAGTATCGCCAATGCGCCGACTGTTGGCTTCAGTCTAAATTCCGAATTTGAGGAGGCGTCCTCGTGCTCGTCGTCGTCCTCGTCCTCGAGAATCCCGTTCGCAATCAGACTAACAGAACAAATTAGTTCCATCGGTCTCTTTGCGGTCACGGAATCCCTATGCACCGAGGACGAGCACGACGACGAGGACGAGGACGAGTCCAAATTTCGGAATTTGGCTTCAGTCATCTGTGGAATCTGTGAAATCTGCGGTTACCTCTTATCTTCGGTTTTTGGGCTTAACAATCTGCCTTGCAAAGCCATTGGATGATGCGGGTCCAAACTTCGCTATAGCCAGTCCAATCGACGAATTCTTTCGGGCACCAATGTGGGCCGACATCGGAAGTCCAAGCGGCGGATCTTCCTTTCCCAAATGTCCCGACGACCAGAAGCGGATTATCATTCAGCATCACCAGTAATTCAGAGCCCTCCTTAATCTTTACTTCATTAAATCCGAGAACGTATGGCCATTCCTTCTCGATTCCCGTGGTGATAAAATGGCTTTCGTTAACTACTTTCGGATTAATCCCCTCAGGCTTTTCGACGCGATCATCAGTCGGCTGCATCGAAACGGGAAGCACGTCTTCAATGGGGCTTCTGTGATAGCGTGCCGTGCCATAAATGCCCTGAAAGC
Source organism: Chthoniobacterales bacterium (assembly GCA_035939025.1). Taxonomy (GTDB): domain Bacteria; phylum Verrucomicrobiota; class Verrucomicrobiia; order Chthoniobacterales; family JAFAMB01; genus JAFAMB01. The sequence continues at coordinate 1,269 of DASZGG010000203.1, forward strand.
TGAGATAGCCGCCTGCCATCACCAGGCCGCCTCCCTGCATGACATATTCCTTCACAAGCTCGAGCCGATTCGGCATCCGCTTGCCCTCTAAGAATGTCTCCGGCGGTAAGAGCAGGGTGTTTGCTCCAATATCGCTCAGGATGACAACATCAAACGCCTGAAGCTTGCGGAGTTCGAACGGGAAATCCTTCGCTGCTTCGTGGCTTGGAAGATGGGTGACTTGAACGCCTCGCTTTTGAAGAGCGGAGATCAGAAAATCGCCTCCAGTCGCGTAGAGACTGGAAGAGAAAAAGTCGAATCCTTTAATGTGCGTCGAACTGCTGAGCCAGCTCTCTCCGACTAAGAGTACGTTTGCCTTCATTGAGTTGAGTGGATGCGTTATCGGCACCATCCTGCGATAGTAAGCGCGATGATTTTCGTTGTGGTTATTAAATCTGTAAGCGACACAGACTCGTTGGGCTGATGCGCCTGGCTGGGGTCGCCCGGCCCAAAGTTGACCGTCGGAGTCTTCCCAAGATCAGTTGGAATTCCCATGTCGGTGTGCGCGCCGATTCCCCAAAGCTCGAACGGATGCGACGCCGCCTTGCTGGCATCGCGGAACGCGCCGATGATCGGATGATCAACTGTCACTTCCGCGCAATCCGCGTCCAAAATCCATTCGATGCACGGCGGATGCTCGGCGAGCCAAGGGTCAACCTGGCTAATCCTGGTGATATGCTCTTCGACCTCCCTTTTTACGCTGCCTCCAACTCCGTCGATGTCCTTCTCATGCGGGAGGTATTGCACGTCGATGATGATTTCGGAACGGCCTGCCGCTGAGCTGGGGTGTTCTCCCGCTTTGATCTGGGTCACAGTGATTTGGTTGGGCAACTCCATCAACGGATGATTTTTCCGCGGATCGGTCCGCCACCGTTCATTTATCACATCAATGCCGGTGAGAACAAAGCGCGTCAGCCCAATCGCGTCGACTGGTCCGCCTGCGTCCCAATGCCTCCGCGCTAACTCCGCATGACCGCCGATTCCATTCAAAATGATCTTTCCCCATAGTATGCCGTGACAAACCGGTGAAATTCGATTGTTCGTCGGTTCGGTCAAAATCCCGGCATCGGCATGATAACCCCGGTCCACCATGGCCAAGGTTCCCATGCCGCCAATTTCTTCGTCGACCACTGTGGAAAACAATAGGTCTCCGGAGAGCGGAATCCGCAGCTCATGGAGAACCTCCGCGGCGACGAGCATGGCTGCTACGCCCCCTTTCATGTCCACCGCTCCCCGACCGTAGATTCGGTCCTGCACTTGTTTCCCGGCAAACGGAGAATAAAGCCAGTGCGTCACCTCACCCGGTGGGACAACATCGATGTGCCCGGTGAGCAGGATCGATTTGCCACCGCCGCTCCCTTTTTGCCTGCCGCCGAGAATCGGGCGGCCTGTGAAGTTTCGGCCCTTTTGTGCCCCAGGTTTGCCCGGATACTTTTCCAACAACCCATTCGCATCCGGTTCCCACAGCTCGGTCGCGAAGCCGCTCGCTCTTAAGCGGCGCTCGAGGTATTCCTGGCACAACCGTTCGCCAGGTCCCGCCTTACTCGGGTCTGACATGACGATGCTCTCAAACCGGATCAGATCTTGGAGGGTGTGGGCCAGGCGCGGGCCACTGGCGTCAACTGCGGCAATAACTCGTTGCTGAATTTCGTCTCTCATGTGCTTTCTCCTCCTCGAATAAATCTATCTATCAGAACGCTGAAAATCAGAAAGAACCCGACTAAACCTAATTGCCAGATCGCGTTCACATTCAACATTTGGAGGCCTGCCTGGAACGAGGTGAAAAATAAGACGGCAACCAGCGAACCGGCTAGGCCTCCGGTTCCACCGAAGATGCTGGTTCCGCCAAGCAGCGCTGCGGTGAGGGAAAGCAGCTCAAGGTTTTCACCTATGTTTGGCCTCGCACTCAACAACCAGGAATCCGCTACCAGACCGGCCAATGCGGCCATTACACCGCTGTGCACATAAATACCAAGCCGGATAAGATCGACCGGAAGCCCCACCAATCTGCACGCTCGTTCATTACCTCCGATCCCGTAAATCCAACGGCCCACCGGCGTTTGCCACAGAACGAACTCCAGAATTAAGAACGCCGGTAGCACAATGAAAACGGTGTGTAGCGGAATTCCGGCGACACTACCCTGGCCGAGCGTGCCAAAAAATGTCGGCAGACCGGCTATCGGCGCGCCATCCGTTAATGCTACAGACAGGCCGTTGTAGGCATAAAAGGTACCAAGAGTCGCAATGAGCGGCAACAGCCTGAATTTTGTTACCAATAAACCATTAACAAGGCCCAGCAATCCGCCAAAAGCGATCCCACCCAAACTCGCTATATAGGGATCGAGTCCCTCTTTGACGCCGAAGGCGATGGATAATCCCGAGAGACTAACAATTCCTCCGACCGAAAGGTCAACGCCGCCGCCTCCGCCGAGGATCACGAGCGTCTGACCGAACGTTACAAGCGCGAGCAGCGTCGAGAATTGAAGGATAGAACTGAAGTTCGCCAGACTCACGAAGCCGGGACTACGAACCGCAAAAAACGCTAGAGCAAAAATCCAAAGCGCTACCAGGCCGGCGAGACGCATCTTTTTCGGCGGTGCCATCATAAGAGTCATACCGGCTTGAGGCGCGCGCTTCGTTTTACCGCTGCGTCCAGGATTAGAACCAGCAACAGTAGCGATCCGGTAATCACTTGTTCCCAAAGCGACGGCACTCCCGCCAGGACGAAACCATTCTGCAGCAACCGGACGAGCACGACGCCTAACATAGTTCCAATTAGATTTGCTTGTCCGCCAAGAACAGAGGAACCGCCAAGCACCGCAGCGACGATCGCATCAAGTGCAACGTTTTCCCCTGTCGAAGTCTCGACATTCCTGTAGCGTGCGACATACAGGAGCGCAGCGAAGCCAACCAGCAAACCTGTCATTCCATACACGAAAAACTTGGATCTTCCGACGGCTACACCTGCCAACTGAGCAGCGCGCTCGTTACCTCCAACAGCCAGAACCGCCGTCCCAAGCGGGAACCAACGGAGGATCAACCACCCGACCAAATAAAACGCCAGCACGTAGACCGCAACGACGGGGACCCCGAAAATCGCACCGTTCACCAACGGCGCGAGTGTGTTCGGCAAACCTGAGATCCAACTCCCGCCCAACAGCAGAAATATTGCTGCCCTGTAAACGCCAAACAAACCAAGCGTTGCGATAATTGGCGGCACCTTGCCGACAACGATCATGAATCCGGAAACCGTTCCGAGGCAGGTTCCAGTCACAGGTCCGAGAAGCACAATGGTGGAAAGAGGCCAACCGGCCTCGACGCTCCAGCCGATAAAAATCGCGCTAATTCCCAAGACGCCACCGACCGCAATATCGATTCCGGCTGTCGCAAGAATAAATGAAATGCCCAGGCTGATCAGGAGCAGTTCTACGCTGTTTTGCAAAATTGTCGTCAAATTCGCAGCAGTCAGGAAGTAAGGCGAAAACCCCCGGAAGATGCCGGCCGCACCTAGACACGCCAGAGCAAGGCTCACTTCTCGGCGCCCTATCAGCCGACGTATCGAATTTCCGCTCATTGCAAAATCTTGTTAGCCAATTTGTCGGTAGGGAACCGCCGCATGGATGCGCTCCCGCGCATGGTAGGGATCGCGCTCCTGCGCGTGGTAGGGATGCGCTCCTGCGCGTCCGGCGTTGTACGTGGTAGGGACTGCGCTCCTGCGCGTCCGGGGTTGAGGCGACCCGAGATTCTCATACGTGCCACGCCGGACGCGCAGGAGCGCAGTCCCTACCATGCGCAGGAGCGCATCCCTACCAAATCTAAAACTTGAATTGATCCACGTTTTCCTTGGTGAATACCGTTGGTGGACCGAGGAGGAGAATTTTTGTGGCCACATCATACTTCACAGGCTGTGAAAGTCCTGCAACTTCGTTCGTCTCCGCGAACGGCTTTCCGTCAATTAGCTGTTTGCCAGCCCAAACCGTCAGATACCCAAGGTCACGCGGATTCCAGAGGACGCTGAATCCGAATGCGCCGCTCTTCAAATACGACCGTACTGTGTTGGGGGAGCCGTACCCAGTTCCTATGACCTGGTCCGCTTTGCCGGCTGACTCTATTGCCTGACCGACTCCCGGACAGGTGGTCGATGCCACCGCGATCAGGCCCTTTAAATCCGGGTTCGCAGTCATCAGGTCAGTTGCGATCTGGAATGCGCGTTGTGCGGTTCCGCCGGCAAATTGCGGTTTTAACAGGTCGATCTTAGGATATTTGTCCTTTACTCGTTGTTGCATGAACGCAATCCAGGTGTTCAGGTTCGTCGCGGTCGCTTCGCCGGAAACAATTCCCACTTTGCCTTGCTCTCCAATTCGCTTCGCGAGTTCGTCGATGATCGTAAAACCCAGATCCTGATCGAGAGCCTGAGCGACATAAACTTCCCTCGCGCTCTTCGGCGCGTCCGAGTCCGAGGTGAAAATGTGGATTCCTTTGTCCCTTGCCTTATTAAGGATCGGATCAATCGAACTGGCATCGAGCACGGAAAGCGAGACAGCGTTTACTCCTTGATCAATCAGACCATTGACGATCCGCAATTGTTCCGCCGGATTTGTATCTGTGGGACCAGAGTAGATGAATTCGACTCCGAATTTTTCGGCGGCATCTTTGCCGCCCTCTTCCATCGCGTTGAAGTACGGAATCCCAACAATTTGTGGGACAAAGGCGACCTTCGGCTTGGTCTGAGCCAAAGCCGTTGACGCGATGAACAGGCCCAGCAAAAGGCCCTTTGCGGAACAAACAATGAATTGAGCAGATAGGCGCATAATTCCCTTTCGTTTATGTTTTCCCGGTGGCGGGTAGTTGATGATTTGGTACGACAACTGTTTCCAAGCCGGATTTTGCTCCAGTAATCCAACTGACGACTTCCTCCGGATTAGTTTGTGATCGAAGAACATCGGCCACTTTGCGACCGCGTCGCAGCACAACGATCCGGTTTGCGACATCAAAGACATCTGTCAGGTTATGGCTCACGAGGAGAACGCCATTCCCATTCTCGCGCAATTGGTCGATCAGCGTTAACACCTTGCGTGACTCAACAACCGCCAACGCGGCAGTCGGTTCATCCATGATCACCAGCCTGGTCTCAAGATCCAATGCTCGTGCGATCGCTACAGCCTGACGTTGACCGCCTGATAACTCAGAAATGAGCGCGGCAGGAGAAGGGATATGCGCGCCGAGATTCTCCAGCAGACTCAACACCCGTTCCCGCATTCGGCGTCGGTCCATGATTGGCAGACCAAAGATCGGGCGCAACAGCTCTCGGCCCAGAAAAATGTTTTCGTAAACGGTGAGATTTTCGACCAGGGCAAGTTCCTGAAAAATCGTAGCAATTCCAAACGCCCGCGCCCTGCCCGGAGAATCGATCGAAACGACCCGATCGTTGATCGCAATCTCTCCGGAGGAAGGAAGATGCGCGCCGGACAATAGCTTGACCAGGGTCGACTTGCCGGCGCCGTTATCACCGACTAAGGCAACCACCTCGCCCAGCCGAATCCGGAGATTGAAGTCGTGTAGCGCCACAACCGCGCCGAAATGCTTCGCTAATCTGCGGGTCTGCAGCCATCCTTCTGCGCTCATCAGCCTGGTGTTTGTAAACCGATTTACAACGTCTACGAAAGTTCGCCCTGGGATGTCAAGCAGCCATCGGAATCTATCAAAGCGCTAGCCCTCTGTAATCGTCCTCGTTCTCGATCTTTGATCTGAATCGGTTTGGATCTGGGAATGCGGCGTGGAGGGGCGTTGCTTACAACGCCCGGCGGGGCCGGCAAGCGGCTCCCCTCCAGAGAGTCGAGGACGAGTTCGAGAACGAGGACGATTTGGTTGCGGCTACGCACCCCTAGGCTCCGGCCAGAACCTGTTCGATGTCCCGCACCATCTTATTCGCGTCACCGAGTTGATCGAAGTTGTACAGCAATTTCCATTTTCCGTCCGGACTAATCAGATAGGTAAAAGCGGAGTGATTCACAGAGTAGGCATCCGGATTCTGTCCCGCATCCTTGACGATCTCGTAATAGGCTCCGTATGCTTTCGCGGCTTCGGCGATCTGAGTTTCAGTTCCGGTCAATCCGATGAATGAATTATCGAAGAAAGGTACATAGTTCTTCATTATTTCAGG
>DASZGG010000204.1:0-5200 GCA_035939025.1 Chthoniobacterales bacterium
CCCCGACTAGATCCAGAAATTCATCTATCGGCAGTCCGGCGGCCTTTGCCTCGTCCGCGTAAAAGTCACGAAAAGCCTTTGCCCACGTTCCGCGTTGGAAGTGTCTTCCTCCATGCCGGTGGTCCTCGAGTTGCCTTTTCATTCACCAATAATTTTCGACCTTCAAAAGGGAGTCTTTAGTCGTTTCGAATCGCAAAATGCTCCCTCGCTCCGCTTTTCTGAAAAAGGGAGGCGAAAACGCCAGAGACTCACACAGAGGTCACGGAGGTCACGAAGGTTTTCAAAGATTTTAGGAAAGAGGCTGCAAGTTGGAAATCCGACCGTCCGGACAAGTTTTATATTTCCTTGGTGACTTTAGTGACCTCTGTGTGAAACCCATCTGCGGGAAGACGATGCTGGTTGCTATGCGACGTTCCAGCCTCTGCCCCAGTCTCCGAAAGCTTCCCACCCCGAGTTCGTTACTGCGACGGTGTCTTCCAACTTTACAAAGCCCACTTCAGGGTGCTTAACGTGGGTTTCAATGGAAATAACCATACCGGCTTCAAGCGGTCGCTGCGCATGCTTGTTCGCGTAAGGAATCGGGCCGGTGGCAGTAAGCCGTGGCGCTTCATGCGCAATGAGCCCGATACCATGCGCCACAAAGTGCATGTCATTCTGGTGTGAACAGGATTTCAGCGCCCGAAGGGCTGTCTCGTAAATATCGTTTCCGAGGGTGCCTGGCCTGATCGCGGTCCGCGCAGCCGCCTGAACGCTGAGAACCTCATCTAACAGATCATTCATGATCGCGGTGGGTTCGCCGAGAACCGCCATTCGAGCCATATCTGCAAGATAACCTCGATAGTGACCCCCGGTATCCAACGATAAAATTTCCTGGTTCGCTATCTTACGATGTGAAGGAGCTCGTCCAAAGGTCGGTCCAGTTGTTATGAGGGCGAAATCAAATTCCAGCCCTCGCAGCGTTTGCTCCATGCGCAACTGTTGGACGATTTCTGTTTCTGTGACTCCTGGTCGGACCCAATGGAAGGTTGCGAGCATCGAGTCGACGATGCCAGCCGCGGCCTTTCGAAGATTGTTCAACTCGGCTTCGGTCTTTACGGAACGGAGTTCCTCTAAGATTTCAGTCGCGTCAATGAACGTGGCACTTGGCATTTCAGTGCGCAGAATTTCCCAGGCAGCTGCCGGCCAGAGCTCGAATTCCAGCGCGATCCTTGGCGCAACAAGACCGGCGCTCTTGAGATATTCCGCTGCCACTCGCGCAGATTCGCCCGCAGACCACGATACGGTGGCGACTCTTTCGGGCCAGATCGGAAAAACCTCAATGCCCCAACCCTCGTCCCCGCCGCCGACGTAGAAGGCCAAATCTTCGCGGCCCTTTACGTAGCCCAGTACTGGTAGATAGTGCCCGAGTCCGATCGCCGCCGAATGCTCGAAGAAGAAGTAACGGTATCCACCTAACAGATATTGCACGTTATGCTTGGACGAGGCCAATAGTATGTCGGCGCCGGACTGGTCAAGGAGAGCGTCGAGTTCAGCCGTTGAAAAGGGGAGTGAGTGCATCATGAAATAAGGGAGGTTGAATTAGCGCGTTGGCCGGCCTTCTTCTTGCGTTTTTGACGGTCATATCTAAAGCTACGCCGGTGATGAAGAAAACCCGGTCGGGCAGCAAACATTGTAAACTAAACCATCCCAAGCATTCTACACGCACTCAGTGCGCGTCGCACGGTCGCAAGCAGGATTAATTTCAACGATCTGGGAGGAATCGAAAAGCGTGAATTTTTTTCTTCAAATCCTGATTCTCGGACTGGTTCAAGGCGCGGCAGAACTTTTGCCAATTTCGAGCTCGGCTCACGTGATTGTTGCTGAGAAACTCATGGGCCTTGATCCCTCGAGCCCGGAGATGACTTTCCTGCTGGTGATGCTTCACACCGGAACGATGTTTGCCGTAATTGTCTATTTCTGGAACGCCTGGCGCGAACATTATTTCTCCAGTGTTACCGGTTTTAGGATCGTCGCAGTCAACGTGGTAATCGCGACAATTATTACGGGCATCGTCGGCTTGGCGCTTCAATTCGTGATCGAGAAGGTTTTTTTAAAGGGTGCCGAAAAGTCGGACGTGGAGGTCCTTTTCTCGAAGCTTCCGCTGATTGGCGGCGCACTATTGGCAGCCGGCCTGCTGATTATTTATTCGGGTATACGCGAAGAAAAGAATCGGCGTGGCGACGATGTGAATGCTTCGCGCGCGTGCTGGATTGGCGCTATTCAGGGCCTGTCCTTACCGTTTCGCGGCTTCTCCCGCTCGGGCGCGACCATCTCGACAGGTTTACTGCTTGGAATTGGTAAGCGCCGGATGGAAGAGTTCAGTTTCGCCTTGGCCGTGGTATTGACGCCACCGGTGATTGCTAGAGAGTCGCTTCGCCTGTTGAAGTCGCATTCTGAGGCGACTCAACCTTCGCATCTGGTTCAACTCGCGTTGCCGGGCTTACTTGGCATGGTTTGCAGTTTCGTGGCCGGGTTACTGGCGCTCTGGCTGTTGTCGCGATGGTTAGAGGCGGGCCGCTGGAAGCTTTTTGGTTATTACTGTCTCGTTGCAGCGATCGTCGTCTTTGGACTGGCTTTTGCTGGGTTTTGAATCTTTCCTCGACCGGGGACCGTGGCGACGAAAACGTTCGTGGATCAGTAGAAATCATCGTGCTGACCAACTCGGATTTCGTACTAATTCCATGGAAGAAGATGCAGACATCAAGAAGGCGTTGCCAAAGTCGAGTGCGGGCGAGGTCCCGCCAGCTACCCGAGACTGGTTGCTGATCCTCTTGACTGCTTCTGCCGGTTCCATCGATGCGGTGATTTTCCTAAAGAGCCACGTGTTCACTGCCAATATGTCCGGAAACACGGTGATTCTTGGCTTGGCATTGGCACGACTAAACTCCGGGAACGTTACCATGACCTTGCTCGCCCTCTGCGGCTTTTGCTTCGGCGCAGCTCTCGCCGCACGGATTATCGAAACGCTTGTACCTGGGCATGGCTGGTCGCAGATACTGAATCGCGCGCTGAGTATAGCAGCAGGGCTTTTGCTCGTCGGAGGTGTAGCGTCCTCCATTCCTGGCGAGAATGCGATTCCGGTGGCGATCACCTCGGTCGCCGCGGCCATGGGCATCCAGAGTGCATCGGTAAAGCACCTGGCCGTCGGCGGAATCTCTACGACCGTGATAACCTCTACGCTCACCGCCGCAATCACAAGCTTAGTTAACGTGCTGCCGTTTTCTCACCCGGCCGGAACAAAGGTGGAGAGCCCGCAACTGTACCTTTCCTGTTGGAGTTCGTATCTGCTCGGAGCGGTGGTTGGTGGCGCTACATCACAGGTTGCTTTGTGGATACCATTCGGCCTGTCTGTGTCACTGATTCTCGCGATTGTCACTCTTAATCAGCACGGCACAAAACAAACCTAGTGCACAAAAATCCAGGAATAAGCGAGCGCGTCCGGCCCTCTGAATAAAGGCGGTTAATCTCCGCGGAAACCATAAAAACAGGATAGCTCGCTTAGCCATTCCAATGTACATCGAAAAGAAACAATCCTGGCAGCTGCCCGACTCGGCAGTCAGTCCTCAATCCCAGTATCTCGGACGGCGCCAATTTCTGCGTACCTGCGGCCTGGGATTGATGGCCGGCGCCCTGCCGGCTTTGGCCCGCGCCGCGACGTTTGGATTTCCTGATTCGCTGAATGCGGCAGACAGGCTGCCCGGCGTCAAACTCACGCCCTACGAAGACATTATCGGCTACAACAATTTTTACGAATGGGGGCTTGAGAAGGGCGATCCGAAAATCAACGCCAACAAAGGTTGGAAGACGGAGCCTTGGACGATCGAGATTGGCGGCTTGTGCGCAAAACCAGGCAAATATGATGTCAACGACCTAGTTAAAGCCATCGGAGGGATTGAGCAGCGCAATTACCGCCACCGGTGTGTAGAAGCCTGGTCAATGGTAATACCTTGGGATGGGTTCGCCCTCGCTAAACTTGTGGCAATGGCTGAGCCTAAAGCTGAGGCCAAGTACCTGCAATTCACCACCTTCATGGATCCGAAAGACTGTCCAGGTCAGCGCTCGCAGGACTTTTCCTGGCCATACACCGAGGGCTTGACGCTACCCGAGGCGACCAATGAGTTGGCTTTCCTCGCGACGGGCATCTATGGCAAGCCGTTGCTGAATCAGAACGGGGCGCCAATTCGATTGGTTATTCCCTGGAAGTATGGGTTCAAGGGGGCCAAATCGCTGGTGCGAATCGATTTTGTGGCCGACCAGCCGAAAACTCTATGGAACCAGATGGCGCCGAATGAGTACGGATTCTACGCAAACGTCAATCCCGAAGTTGATCATCCTCGCTGGAGCCAGAAAACGGAACGCGTCATCGGTGCCGGCTTCTTTGGGGGGAGGCAACCAACTCTCAAATTCAACGGTTACGAAAAAGAGGTTGCCGGACTTTATGCCGGATTGGATCTTCGGAAAAATTTCTGATCCGCAGAAATCAGTCTTGGCATGAACCTAGCCTGCATCGCTCACAAATCCTTAGAGATTTGTGAGCGATGCAGGCTCAGGCAGCGGAATTCTCCGGCTACGCCGGAAATTCCGCTGCTTTTTGAAGAGAAGAGTTTTGAAACAGTTTATTTTGATTCATTTATTTTTAGACGAGCTCTTAAACAGACGCGCAGCGTCTGTTTAAGAGCTACCTAGCCCGCAATGAGCGTGTGGATGCATATGGCGTGTGAGATTTGCGGGCTAGTCACCAGGATTCTCGCCAACAAATTTGTTGCGCTTGCCATTCTATTTGGGGTCGGCATTTATCTGTTGATTGTTCCTGGGCTTACCAACCAACTCGGCGCAAATCCGATCGAGCGCTTGCTGCATGTGTCGGGTGAGATTGCCATCTGGACGTTGGGCGCCGTCTTGAGTCTAACTCCGCTGCGCGTACTCTTTCCGCGTTCGGCGATCGTCAACGCGCTGAACCGGCATCGCCGTTACATCGGTGTGTCTGCCTGCATCTACGGGCTCATCCATTTCTCGTGTCATGTGCTCTACCAGGGCGACTGGGATGATTTGCTTCAGAGTTTTACCAAACCGTTTACCTGGTTCGGCTTAGCCGGACTCAGTATCCTGGTGTTGCTCGGGTTAACCAGCAATAACTGGGCCGTACGGAAGCTGGGCGGAA
>DASZGG010000205.1:0-6896 GCA_035939025.1 Chthoniobacterales bacterium
AAAGCCGCCGCCACGCTCTCCCATCGTTCTCGATCAGTTGATCGGCTTCGGTCGGTCCCCAGCTGCCTGAAGGATAAAAGCTGAGCCCGGACCGATTGTCACTGGCATGCCACGCCTCCTCGATGTCATCGATAAACCGCCACGCCTCTTCGACTTCGTCCCTCCGGGCGAAGAGAGTCGCGTCACCGGCCATCGCGTCGAGCAATAGCCGTTCGTAGGCTTCCGGACTCGCCTTGCCGAACGACGTACCATAGTTAAAATCCATTTTCACGGGCTGTATCCGTACGCTAGCCCCCGGAACTTTCGATTGCATCCGCAATGAGACGCCCTCGTCCGGCTGAATCCGAATCACCAGAACATTTTGAGAACCGTCACGCACCCCGCTTTTGTCGCGATTGAATAGCACGCCAGGGGCGTTCTTGAAATGGATACCGATTTCTGTGCCGCCTTTCGGCAAACGTTTGCCGACTCGCACATAAAAGGGCACGTCGGCCCATCGCCAGTTATCGATAAGAACTCGCAGCGCAACATAGGTCTCCGTCATTGACTCTGGCTTCACGTTTTTCTCTTCCCGGTAACCAACAACCGACTTGCCGCTGATCGAGCCGGCCGCGTACTGGCCTCTGACGACGCTCCGGACTACTTCATCGTTTTGCATCCTCCGAAGTGAACGGAGCACCTTTACCTTCTCATCCCGAATCGAGTCGGCGCTGAGATCTGTCGGCGGCTCCATGGCAATCAGGCATAGGAGTTGCATCAAATGATTCTGAACCATGTCACGAAGAGCACCTGCGCCCTCATAATAGCCCGCGCGATTCTCAATTCCGAGCTGCTCGGCGGCCGTAATTTGCACATGGTCAATGTAACGCTCGTTCCAGAGATGCTCGAAGAGCGAATTCGCAAAACGGAGTACCATGATATTCTGGGCCGTCTCTTTACCCAGAAAATGGTCGATCCGGAAAGTGCACGACTCGTCAAAAGAATTGTGTACAACTTCGTTTAAATGCTGCGCAGTGGATAAGTCCGTCCCGAACGGTTTTTCCACAATGGCCCGCGTCCAGCTACCTCCCGGCGCCTCAACCAGACCCGAGTACTTGAGATTTGTCAGAATATTCTCAAATTGATCAGGCCCGGCCGACAAATAGTAGAGCCGATTCCCGCGGGTTCCTCGATCCTTATCGAGCTGGTCCAACCGTTCCCTGAGCAGCCGATATCCCTCGATGTCTCCGAATTCACTCCGGTGATAGTGAATCGAGCCCGCAAAAATCTTCCACAGATCGTCGTTGATCGTTTGACGGGAAAACTTCCGGGCTGCTTCCTCGAGCTCCGTTCGAAAAACCTCGTCCGTCTTGTCCCGGCGGGCAAAACCGACGACACTCAACCCAGGCGGCAGATCGCCGTCAGCGGCCAGGTTGTACAAAGCCGGGATGAGCTTTCGATGCGTCAGATCCCCGGTTGCACCGAAAATCACGACAGAACACGGCTCAGGCATAGCGCGACTTGCGAGGCCCTCGCGCAACGGGTTAACAGATAATTTGTCGGCCATAATCTCCACCTCCGAATCTCGGTGGCGAGAGATACTTAAGTATCGACGCGAACAGCGGTCAACCGCAGCGTGGGCGTTTGTTGCGGGGGCAAGGGACGGGCTTCCAAAATCAAGGCTGGTTACTTGGAAGTCAGATGGAAATCTGGTTTTAAGTTGCCTTCTCCAGGGTAAGTTTTAGAATAAACTCCCCTCTTCGGTAAAGGCGAGGGGAGATTCTGTTTAACCCCCAGCATTCAACCATTTTGTATGTTCACAAAAATCCTTTCTGGACTTTTCGTACTTTTTTCCGCCGGTCAGGCATTTGCCTGGACCGACGGTGAACTCCTTGTCTGGATCAATGGCGATAAGGGCTATCGCGGCCTGGCTGAAGTAGGCAAAAAATTTGAGAAAGATCTCGGCATTCCGGTTAAAGTCGAAGCACCGGAAGGGCTGACTGACAAATTCCAGGAGGCCGCACAGAGCGGCAAAGGGCCTGATATAGTTTTTTGGGCACACGACCGGATCGGGGAGTGGGCCGACGCCGGGTTATTAAAGCCTTTGGACATCAAGGATGACTTTAAGGCGAATTATATCCAGATGTCCTGGGACGCCGTAACGCACAACAAGCAGATCTGGGGATACCCCCTCGCGCTTGAAGCAATCTCACTAATCTACAACAAAAAATTGGTCCCTGGCACGCCGCCGAAACAGCTTTCGGATGTTGCCGCATTTGCCAGAGAGCTCAAGGCAAAGAATCCAAACGTGATTCCGATCATGTGGGATTATGGCACACCTTACTTCAGCTGGCCGTTCCTCGCGAGTGGAGGAGGATACCCGTTCAAGAAAATCGAAGGTGGGTACGACACCAAGGAAATCGGCGTCAATAACCCAGGCGCAGTCAAGGGGTTGCAGGCGATAGTCGCTCTCATCAACACCGGTGTGATGCCGAAAGGCGCTTCGTACAGCGTCATGGACCAAAAAATGAACAGCGGCGAACTGGCGCTGATGGTGAGTGGCCCGTGGGCCTGGGCCAACCTCCGCAAAAGCGGAATCGATTTCGATCTCGCCCCGTTACCTGGAGTTGACGGCAACCCCGGTAGACCATTCGTCGGGGTGCTAACTGCGCTCATCAACCGCGCCACTCCAAACGCAGATATCGCAACACAGTTTCTCGAAAAATATGTCGCCACGGCAGACGGGCTGAAGACCATCGATGCCGATGTGCCTATCGGTGTTCCCGCATTAAAAGCTCTCTCTGACGAGATGGCCGCCAAAAATCCCCTGATCAAAACCACCTACGAAAGCGCTCAGAATGGCGATGTGATGCCGAACATTCCCCAAATGGGCAAGTTCTGGAGTTCCATGGCGACGGCATTCCAGATCGCCACCAACGGCCAGGCCTCTCCTCAAGCCGCTCTGGATGACGCCAAAAAGAACATGGAAAAGTGAGCTAAGTGAGCTTAAACGGAGGGTTCCCGATCCGCCAGATTCTGGTAGCGCTTGTGGTCTTACCAGCGCTTTACCTGGTCTTCAATATTTATCAGGCCGGAAACTCCTTGATAGCTCTCACGATGCTAATCGTGATCTGCCTGGGTGCTTTTATTTACCTTAGTAACTCGGGCTACACGTACCGGTATCTGTTCCCTGGTCTTTTGGGATTTGGGCTCTTCGTGATCTTTCCGATCGTTTACATGGTGTTCCTCAGTTTCACAAAGTACAGCTCCCAAAACCTCCTCTATTTCGAGCGCTCTCTGGCCTTGCTTCGGCAGGAGACTTTTCCCGTCGGTGACGCTACCTACAAGTACAGGCTTTATTTGGAGGATGACGGTACCTACATCCTGTATCTGGAGAACGAGAAAGATCCCACCAAGCGCTTCGTTTCCGAGCCATTTGAACTGAAGGCCGGCGAACAGAGCAAAGGGGAGCAGGAACCGGGGAAATTAAGAGCACTGGCCCAAGGCGAAGAAGTGAAAGGGAGACCCTTGGAAGTCGCTCAGGTCACCCGTGAGAAACTGTTTATCCCGATGCGTGGACGCCAATTTGCTTTGCCCGGCGGGACGCTGGTCGGCATGGAAGGACTACAAAAGTTCGCTTCGCGCGAGCTGCTGTGGGCCCTTAATCCGGACGGATCGCTGACTAACAAGAAGGACGGTACGGTCATCCGGCCCGATTTCAGGCTGGGTTTCTTCGTCGATAAGCATGGGGAAAAAGTTGGTGTAGGATTCCGAACGTTCACCGGGCTGGATAACTATATCCGGATAGTAACCGATCCACGTATTCAGGGACCGTTCTTCAAGATTTTCCTTTGGACGGTCGGTTATTCGGCGATGTCCGTTTTGTTGACTTTCTCAGTAGGGATGGTGCTTGCCGTCGTTCTCGAATGGAAGGATCTCCGTTTTCGAAACACCTACCGAACTCTATTGATTCTCCCTTACGCCGTGCCGGCAGTCCTTTCGATCCTGATCTTCAAAGGGTTATTCAATCAGGAATTCGGCGCGGTAAACCAATTCTTGCGAGGAATTTTTGGCGCCGCCCCCGAATGGGAAACCAATCCATGGGGGGCACGCACGATGATTCTTCTGGTTAATCTCTGGCTGGGTTATCCCTACATGATGTTAATCTGCACAGGAATGCTCCAGTCGATCCCATCCACAATTTATGAGGCGAGTGCGATTGACGGAAGCAACCCTCTGGTCGATTTTTTTGAGTTAACATTGCCGCTTCTGCTTCCCCCGCTTGTCCCAATTCTTATCTCGAGTTTTGCCTTCAACTTTAATAACTTCAATCTCATCTACCTGCTCACGGCCGGAGGTCCGAAAATGGTCGGTGGCGGAATCGCCGGCGAAACGGATCTGCTGGTGAATTACACCTTCAACATAGCTTTTCGCGATTCTGGGACCAATTACGGTTTGGCCAGCGCGATCGCTACCGTACTCTTCATTATCGTCGGATTGCTGGCCTGGACGAATCTAAAATTGACCGGACGAAACGTTAAAATCTAGTGAGGTAAGCGAAGGCTCCAGCCTTTGCCTGCCGGTCACGCTACTAATGCAAAGACCGGAGCCTTCGCTTACGAAAAATAGATGACTGCCCACCAAAAGGTTCTAGCTCGCAAGATCGGTGCCCACGCTTTCCTGATCTGTTTCTTGATTTTGGTTCTGGTCCCGTTCGTCATGGTTATATCCGCCTCCCTGCGTGCGGGTAACTTTGCGCCGAGTCGACTGCTTCCGGACAAAGTCAGCTTGGATCATTGGAAATTCGTTCTCGGGATTCCCTACCAGGAGGTCGTCAACCCGGCCACTGGCGAAACTCGTACGATCAAGCCCTCAACACCGCCTTTGCTCTGGTTCTGGAACTCCATCAAAGTCTCGGTGACCGCTTCGGCTGGCATCATTTTTCTTTCCAGTACCGCAGCCTACGCCTTCGCCCGGCTTCGTTTCAAATTTAGATCAACTACCTTGAGCGCTTTGCTGATCCTGCAGATGTTCCCGATGGTGCTGTCGTTGGTCGCGTTTTACGTTATTCTCGATTTCGCCGGCCAATACGTTAAATGGCTCGGTCTCAACACGCAACCCGGCCTGATCATGATCTACCTTGGCGGAATCTCAAATTACATTTGGATGATCAAAGGGTATTTCGAAACCATTCCGGCAAGCATGGAGGAGTCGGCCCGGATTGATGGCGCTTCTCAGTTCCAGACCTTTATTCGTATCCTCCTTCCAATGAGTCTGCCGATTTTTGCAGTTGTATTTATTCTCTCCTTCATTTCCTATATGTCAGAGTACCCAGTGGCATCTGTCGTTCTCCAGTCCAGCGATAACTGGACTTTGGCGGTGGGTGCCAACTCATTTTTGTATGAACAGGAAAAACTCTGGGGCCGATTTTCTGCGTTAGCCGTCTTGAGCGGCGTGCCGATTACGGTAGTTTTCCTATTGTGCCAGAAATTTGTCATCGGCGGTCTGACCTCCGGTGGCGTTAAAGAATAACTAAACCCCAGAATGAAATGCCATGAGCGAAGGTTCAGTACAAATCAAGGAATTGGTCAAAACCTACACGGATGATCGGGGCCGCCCGACATTCACAGCGGTTAAGAATATCAGCTTAAACATCGAAGACGGCGAGTTCGTCGTGCTGGTCGGACCTTCCGGATGCGGAAAGTCGACTACCCTCCGGATGGTCGCCGGTCTTGAAAAGATCACCAGCGGGACAATTTCGATCGGCGATCGCGTCGTGAACGAACTCGAACCGAAAGACCGCGGAATAGCGATGGTGTTTCAAAACTATGCTCTTTACCCGCACATGAGCATCTTCAATAACATGGCTTTCGGCCTACAGTTGGCGAAGAAGAAGAGAGAATTCATCTCGGATACCGTCGGTCGGGCCTCGAAGGCACTCGGGCTCGACCAGATGCTTGAGCGCAAGCCACACGCTCTTTCGGGCGGTCAGCGGCAGCGCGTTGCGCTGGGCCGCGCGATCGTCCGAAGTCCGAAGGTCTTCCTCTTTGACGAACCATTGTCAAACCTGGATGCCAAAATGCGCGTTCAGATGCGCTCAGAAATTTCGAAACTACACGTTCAGCTTGGTTCCACGATGATCTACGTGACGCACGACCAGGTCGAGGCGATGACTATGGGTGACCGGATCTGCGTCATGCGCGATGGCCTGATCATGCAAGTCGCTGATCCACTGACTCTCTATCGGCAGCCGGACAACCTCTTTGTGGCAGGTTTTATCGGCAGCCCGCCGATGAATCTGCTAAAAGGCAAGGTCCAAAAGCGCGATGGCGGTCTGTTTTTCGTGGAATCCGCCGAGAAAAACGGCCTGACCATCCCGCTGCAGGGTCGCATTGAATCAGTCGCCGGCAAATACGTCGATAAAGATATCGTCTTCGGCATACGTCCCGAACACCTCACTGATGAAGCCGGCAAGGAAGGTGCGCATGCGCCTGTCACGTCGACTGTTGAGATTGCTGAGCCGATGGGTTCAGAGTCGCTCGTCTACCTGAAAGCAGGCACTGGAAACTTGATCGCGCGTATCCACGGCGAGCACCTGTTTCATCTCGGTGAGCAGGTCACCGTTCAGCTGAACCTGGACAAGGCCAATCTATTTGATGCCGCAACAGAGAATGTCATCCGATAGGCCCTCTTATGCGCCAAATTCTAGATACCGAACAGTATGTTCAGGTTCCGCCGATGATGCTGTCGGATCCGTTCTACCGAATCACTTACCTCATAAAGGAGGAGATCCGAAAATATAAGTGGATCGAAGGTGAAAAGGGGCGCCCGCTTTCTTGGGAGCAGGCTCGGAATGAGTGGATGAAAGAACACAGAGAAAAGTACGAGAAATTTCTCCTCGAAACGCTCTCTTTCCC